>CAZMNE010000066.1:0-1605 GCA_964567645.1 uncultured Gammaproteobacteria bacterium | reverse complement strand
CCATAATTCCACTCACCAACGAGGTTATCAATGCCAAAATTTATGCTGAGTTCTGAAGAAATCAACTCGAATGGCGGTTTTTCGTTTGTAAAAAAACTGCTGGATGGAAATGTCCGCATGAAGGATTGGGATGCCGAGCTGCCGGCGGCGCGCAATTCCTGTTATTCGACATCCGTCATTGTCCGCAGCACCATTGGCCTCATGACCGCCGGCAACAGCAACTATGCTGACGTTGAAAAGTTCCGTTCCGACTTTCTCTTCCGTAAGGTTGCGGGCGGCAACGTTCCCTCGCAGGAAACCTATCGGCAACGCCTGGATGCCCTTGCTGAAAAAGACTGGCAGGGCATTCTCGACGCAAATGTCAGTGACCAGCTATCCCGAGTCAGCCTCACAAGGATTGATGTTGACGGTGAGAAATTGATCCCCCTGGATATTGATGTCTCCGTTTTCGAGGACACTGCCTCGCACAAGGAGGGCATCTCCTTGTCCTATCACAAGGTCAATGGTTTTGCCCCAATTTTCTGCTATGCGGGACGCGAGGGTTTCATGGTCGCCAACGAACTGCGTCCCGGAAGCCAGCACAGCGAGAAAGGTGCGGTGGAATTTCTCAAGCGGTGCATCGCCATCATGATACAGGCAGGATACAAGGTGGAAGAGTTGCTGGTGCGTGTCGATTCCGGACATGACTCAAGTGATTTCATTAAGGCACTCTCGGAACTAGGAGTCAAATACCTGGTCAAGCGTAATCTGCGCAAAGAAAGCCCGGAACAGCTTCTTGACAGCATCCGTTATTACGAGATTCCTGAACAGGTGCGGCCCGGAAAGATTGTCTACCGTGGTGTCCGGAGCGACAGAACCCCTGCAGATTTCCCTGAATACAAAGGTTTCATGGCTGTGAAAGCCATTGAGCGCACTGTCCTTGCTAACGGCCAGACACTGCTGATACCTTCCATTGAACTTGACAGCTGGTGGACAAACCTGCCGTATTCCGTACGCCAGTGCACCGCTCTGTACCACGACCATGGAACCAGCGAGCAGTTCCACAGCGAACTCAAAAGCGACATGGGAATTGAGCTTCTCCCCAGCGGAAATCTAAAGACAAATGCCCTTGTCCTGGGGCTGGCGACTGTGGCTTTCAACTGCCTCCGCTTCATAGGTCAGGCAGCGCTACAGAGTGCAAAGTCCCCTGTAGACGAAAAATCCCGCCAGTTGCGCTATCGCCTCCGCACGGTACTGCTTGACTACATCAAGGTCGGCTGCAAAATCGTCCGCCATGCCAACCAGACAATCCAGAAGTTCGGCAGAAATTGCCATAACTTCTTTACAATGAAAGAGGTTTATGCGATTTGCTGAACAGAAGAAACCGACAACCATACCAGTCTGTCGTGCCGCAAAGCGTCACGAAATGGATATCTGTGTCCATGACTTGTGCCTTTGGCATAAAAAAACATCAGAGGGAGGTCAAATGAGTCCATAGAGGCATGTTTGCGAAGCAATATAACCAGACTGCGAGTGCAGTCGGTTGAAAAAATCGTCATTTTTTCAAAATCAGAGTTCCTGAATCCGTGGAGATGACGAGGCATTTTTTACTTCACGGATTCAGGT
>CAZMNE010000065.1:0-1618 GCA_964567645.1 uncultured Gammaproteobacteria bacterium | reverse complement strand
AAAAAAGATGAAAATCCTAATATCAATGATTCTGCTAAAGAGGCCAAACTTAATTCTGATAAAAAAAAGGAGAAGGCTTCCAAGGCTTCTAAAGCTTCGGCTGATTCTAAGGGGGATGCCGCCTCTGGAATAGAGAAGCTTACCAAAGCAATTGATGAATTATTAAAAGCTGCTTGGGAAAATTTAATTGATTCTTTTGGATTAACCTTATTGTATATATATCTTCACTGGTTTATGCACCAATTATTTCCTAAATTTTTTTGTGATTTAGGACAAGAATGGGTTCCAAAAAAAGTTAAAAGTGTTGCTCCGGATAAAGCCAAAATCATAGGAAAGAAAATAGGTTTAGCGGAAAAAGGGCTAGTTGGATGTACTTGTGTTATTTTGTTATTTGCTTTTATATTTGCCGTTTTTAGTACTATTTTACTTTTAGTAATTTTATTTCCTCATATATTTGTCGTTGGACTTCTTTGGGAAATTGCTAAGGATTTGGTGGCTGGTTGGTTTTAAAGTAAAAAATTTTTAAATATATTAAAAAAATGAAACTATTCTTAAAAAGACATCAAAAATTAATATTTTTTTTCACCACTTTCATAGTAGTTTCTGGTTTTGTTTTATTTTTTCCTAACTATGCTTATGCTAGCATCGGAGTTAAGATAGCTCAGGTTATCGGATGGATTCTTTATCCGATCATTTGGGTAATGGGTAAGCTAGCTGTTTTATTATTACAAATTTTAGTAGGGGTAGCTCAATATAATGATTTTATTGATTCTTCGGCGGTGACATATGGTTGGGTTTTAGTGCGTGATCTTTGTAACATGTTTTTTGTTTTAATATTGTTAGTTATTGCTTTTGCTACAATTTTGCGAGTGGAGAGTTATAATTTAAAAACTTGGTTGCCTAAATTGGTGATAATGGCAATATTAATAAATTTTTCTAAAATGATTTGTGGTGTTTTTATCGATTTCGCCCAGGTTATAATGCTTACTTTTGTTAATGCCTTTAAAGATATTGCTGGAGCAAATTTAACAGAAATGCTTGGTATAACAAAAATATTAGAATTTAATGACGCAGAAACTGATGCTATAGATGGCTGGAGTATATTGGGTTCAATAATTTTGGGACTAATATTTATTATTATTTCGGTTGTTGTAATATTAACAATGTTAATGATGTTGGTTATAAGAATGATAATGATTTGGATATATGTAGTGTTGTCTCCACTAGCCTATCTTTTAGCTTCTTTTCCTCAAGGGCAATCATATTCTCAAAGATGGTGGTCTGATTTTTCTAAAAATTTAATAATTGGACCAATTTTAGCTTTCTTTATTTGGCTTTCCTTTGCCTCTTTGGGGGGTGTTCAAGGGTCAGGAGATCTAGATGCTATGAAATCAAAAAAAGAGATTGCTGAAGATATTACTCCTGACAGTTCTAGCACCACCATAACTGAAGCTGGTAGTTATGACAATATGTTAAAGTTCATTATTTCAATCGGAATGCTGGTTGGAGGACTTATGATAGCTCAAGAAATGGGAGGAATGGCTGGAAAAGTTGCTGGAAAAGGAATGGCTAAGTTACAAGCTATGGGATCTGGTTCTTTAAAATTAGGTAAAAGAGC
>CAZMNE010000064.1:0-1642 GCA_964567645.1 uncultured Gammaproteobacteria bacterium | reverse complement strand
GGGGCAATCAATCTCGGCATTTATTTTCCCCCCCATAAATACCAAGACGCTGACTAATAACAATAACAATAATTTTTTCATTTTATTTTTTTATTATTAACTCCTCGTTTCTTTTTCGACCTTTGTTCTATATTATTATATAGCATACATTATAAAAAATGTAAATGTTTTATTTTTTTAATTTTTCGGCTACCTTTTTTCTAATGTTATAAACTGTCGCGGGCAAATCGGGAAACTCATTAGGAATTTCAATATAATCAGAAAATTTAGAGTATCTATTTTTACGCCAGCGGGCAATCCGATAATTAGGACATCTTGATATTATTTTTTCAACTTCTTCTAAATTTAATTTTTTCATCCTTTTGGATTAAATTTATCAAAAAAATCAACGACTGCTAACCCAACTAAAAGCATAATTGCAATTAATAATATTTCATACATGTTTTTATAATTTTAATCTTGTTTTTTGGTCTAAAATCGCCCCGTATAGCCCCGATAATTTTAAAGTGGCACTTTGCCCCACTTAGGCTCTTAAAGTGGCTAAAATGGGCATTTTTACACTTTTTTGGCTATTTTTTAGCCTTATTTTTAAACCATTTTTTCAATTTCTGAAAAGTGTCGCTCCCCATTTTGCCTATTTTTGATAATTTATATATTACATAACATATTTTATATTTTGTCAATATATTATGGAGTATAATAATTCAACTCTTTTCTTTCTTCTGTAAAATATTTATTATTTCCAACATCAACCACTTTTTCTTTGCCGACTAATTTATGCCATGCATTAACTATAACAATCGGGCGGTCGTCATATACATAATGAACTAAATCAGGGTTTTTAAAATAATTTTTAAATATTTCTGATTTAACAATATAATCTTCACGATGATCTCCTGCTCTTCGCATAAACAATGATTTATATTCAAAAGGTATTCTAAATGATAACCATTTTTCAGTTTGTTTTCTATAATTGTCTGGTCTACCGGAAACAAAAAATATTTCATACCCTAAATTGAATAAAGTATTTAAATTGTTTATTGTATCCCATCTCCCTAAGTCATTTCCCATAGCATCAAAAAACATTTTCCAATCTTTTTTTTCTCCCGCAACATATTTTAATCTATGGTCAATATTTGCAACCGTGCCGTCAATATCTGCGATAACATATCCTTTAATTGGCTCATGATATAAATTATTAGCCATTGCCATTCCGATAATTACTGATTTTCCAACTTTCTTTTCTCTTAATTCATCTCTTCTGATACATTCTTCAATAGGAGTATCAATTTTTATAATTTCAACTTTAGCACTCCATTCTTTGCCCGCTTGCTTCCAACTTTCTAAAGTGTGTTGGTTTAAATTTGTATCGTCAATTAAAACATTAATTTTTTTATCCAAAAATGTTTTTGCTAACGCTCTGGCGGCAATTCTTGTTTTTTCCTCTCGTTGTCCCGACCAAACATCAAAATGTAACATCGTTCTCAAACTATCTTTGTTTATTCTAACAGCGTTGCCATCTTTTTTTAAATATTCTTGAGCGAATGAACTTTTACCAGAACTTGGAAGTCCTTGTAAGATGATTAATTTTGGCATATTGATTTATTTATAATTTTTGGCCTAATAATTTTCCAAATTACTT
>CAZMNE010000063.1:0-1654 GCA_964567645.1 uncultured Gammaproteobacteria bacterium | reverse complement strand
GCTAAAGAATACAATCCAGATTCAGCCATACCTTTAAAGAAATTCACCATATATAAATCTATCCTTAAAATTAAAAGAGAAAAAATACCGGTCAGAAATATTCTAACTCCATAACTTAAGGCCTGTTTTAAAACCTCTAAATTTAATCTTAAATGTAATCCATTCCTTATAAAAACAGACCCCATCGGTAATAAAGCATTAATAATATTTACCAAGACATACCAAATAACAACATAAAAAACATCTAATTTAAAAACTAATAATAATAAAATTACCCCCACTAAATTTATAGTTTGGGCAATTACAATAAAAATATTAAACTTTCTAAACTTTTGTTCGCCAATTAAAATCCCTTGAAAAAAGTTAGACCAAAAAAGAAAAGGTAAAGAAACTAAGTAAAGAAGTAGATAGCTTCTTGGAATGTTTCTAAAAAATATAGGAAAATTTAAAGCTAATACTGAAAGAATAATAAAAAAAATTATACCTATAATTAATCCTGCCCAGAAGGAATTACTAATGACACTATTCTTCTCAACGTTTTCATTAGAAAAAATATATGTATTAAATGTCCTTATTCCCAAATTACCCAAATTAACAACAGTCACCCCTACCATCGCAATAACCGCTAAAAGACCTTTCCCGGCTGGACCTAATGTGCGAGCGACGATAACTCCCGTTAAAAAGCTTAAAAACAGTACCATTGCTCTTGAACCAAAAGTAAAGGAAATATGATTTAAAACAGAGCCTTCTTCTTTTATTAAAAACATAGATTAATTATCTAAATTAAAAATTTCTGAATATTTTTGAGCAACTTCCTTAATATCAAAAAGTTGTCTATTTTTATTAATCCATTCAAATGATTTTTCCCTAAGTTTAATCGCTTCTTCTTTGTTTTCTAATACCCATTTTATAGCTTTATATAAATCATCAGTATTAGCTGGTTTTACTAAAATACCTGTTTCTTTATCTTTAATCAATTCCTTAATACCACCAACATTTGAAGCAATTACAAGTGTCTTAGCAACAAGAGCCTCAAGAATCGCTATACCTAAACCTTCTGACAAAGAAGGGAAAAGAAAAACATCTATTTGTTTTAAATACTCCCCAATATTTAATATTTCTCCAGTAAATTCTACATTGGATAATTCATTTTTAATAGCAAATTCTTCTAAATTTTTTCTCTCAACACCATCTCCAACAAATATACATTTTGGTAATTTAATTCCTTCATTCTTTAGCTTTTTAAAAGCTTCTAAAATGTAAATATGCCCTTTTATTCTATCTAATCGAGCAATAATTCCAAAAACCGGTTTCCAGTTATCATTAGTTTTTTGAAAAGAGAGGAACTTTTCAAAATCTACTCCATTATATATTACTTCTATTTTAGAATCGGTAACCTCAAAATACTCAATCAAAAATTCTTTAACATCATTGGAAATAGCTATAACTTTATCTGATTTTTTAAATGCATTTATTTTAAGCCATCTAATAATTGATCCTTTCTTAACCATATCATGCTGAATAGAAATCATTCTTTTATTAAAAATAAGATTAGCCAAATAACCTAAAATATCAGATTGATATAAAGAAGTGATTATAGTGTCTGGATTGATTTTTCTTAAAAAAACAATTAATCTTAAAAGGATAAAAGGAA
>CAZMNE010000062.1:0-1666 GCA_964567645.1 uncultured Gammaproteobacteria bacterium | reverse complement strand
AGAGCATCAAATAAACAAAGAACTTTACACGGTGGAGATAACCGATGAAGAGATCAAGCAGCTGGAGGTCTTGCTGCCGGATGCAATCAAGTTTGCACATCAACTTCATATGGATCAGCAACAGCAAAAGCTTCAATTGGAAATGGAGAAAGAGATGGCAGTTTACGAAGAAAAGATGAGGAGCTGGAAAAGGAGCAAAGAGCACCAGATGGAGATTGAGTTTGGTGACAAGCCTGAATATGGATTTGTGAAAAGACGCAGGAGAGATAAGGAGATCGAGATTGAGACCATACTCAACAGATCGAGCCAATATTTCAAAGATTTGACAAGTTTAAACAGCGTTCCCTATTTAAAAGTATTGGCGGTATTTTATAATTAGCACGTCTCCGCGAAAAATAAATTCCATATTTACCCACGAGATTGCCCATATTTACCCACAAATTGATATATTTGCAGTAAAATAGACATGATTAAACGATTTATATATACGCAGATATCAAAAGCACAGCAAGACACGCCAGTGGTAATGTGTAATAGTTCAGACTTGATCTGACAGTGGGCATTTTTTAATTTATGGCTTTGAGTTTTCTAAAACATCGTTGACCGGAATTGGAAGGTAGTAAGAGGGGGTGTTTTCATCTCCGGGATACTCCCTACTACTTACACACTTATTGGGATAGTGTCCTTTTTGTCAACAGTTATTGTGTCACCGATCGCAATGGGCGAATATTTTCACCGTACCCGAAGGGATCAGTATTTCCCCATGGTGATTAGCAAAGCGGTGAGCGAGATATTTCCTTCATCACTCGCTGTACCGGTTGTTCGATTTGCTGAACAAAGGTTATCCGGATAACAAAGTACAAGATAAAAGCTTCAAGATCCGCCGTCTTGACTCGCCCTTGTTCGCTCCGGAGAACCTGCACTATTTGCAGGACGTGAAAATCCGCACACGCTTGTGGTTCACCTCGTAACCCAAACCGGGGAAATGCTCCGTCATCCCAGGAACACCGTAAAATGGGGTAAGCGTGTATTGCTCGTCGATCTGCTTCGTCAGTTTCTCATTGTAAGGACAAATTTAATACTTTTTTTTAATCATACTCGTTGTCCAAGATTCGGGGGGAATTATACCGGGGGGCAAGGAACGAGCCTGGATCTTCGAGCTGGAAGACAAAGGGGATACGTTGGTATTGCTTCAGGAGTTATCACTTTAGCGGGTATGAAATAGAGAAGAGGCACCTGGATATGTACCATCTTCCCGCTCAACATTATTCACTTGAAATTGTTTAGCTATTATAAGCGGGGGGACCCGGCTATTTTTTATTCAATTGATTTCTGATGTATTATACGGAACACGATAGAGCCTCCACGCATCAACAGGGCGATAATAATATCAAGCCCATGGGCGAATTGATGAATGAATTGAAAGCCAAAATGGAATTGGTTTTTCATCACCGCGCCAATATTGATCGGATGGCCACCGAGCGAGGCTTACCTCCCTTCGTAATGCAGGAAATAATGTCCGTTAGCCCACTCTCCGTTTGCATCCAGAAAGAATACGGCGGGCGGGGCGCGTTGGCGCGCGAGGTCCTTGAATTGCTCGCAACTACTTCTTACGAATCACTGGCGCTATGCCTAACCTTTGGAATAAACGCCGCGCTTTTTTTAC
>CAZMNE010000061.1:0-1775 GCA_964567645.1 uncultured Gammaproteobacteria bacterium | reverse complement strand
TTAGAAAAAATATTATTATCATAAGAAGGCCAACTAATTAAAGCCAAAATTTCTCCATTATTAGGATTTAAAGCGACAACAGAAGCTCTTTCCATTCCTGCTTGTTTAAGATGTTTTTTTAAAATTTCTTCTGATTTTTTTTGCAGATCCAAGTCTAAACTCAAAACTAAGCCGTGACCATCTTTTGGCAAAATTTGAGAAACAACTTTCTTTTCTCGACCCAAGGCATCTACTTCTACATTTTTTTTACCCTTAATTCCCTTTAATTCATTTTCATAAAAATACTCTAAACCAGATTTACCAATATAATCAATTAAAGAATATTCTTCTCCAAAAATTTCTAATTCTTTCTCGGAAATTTTTCCCGTATAACCGATTAAATGAGAAAGGCTAGAATAATTTTCTTCTGAGCTTAAATATTTTCTTCTCATTTTAATTGATAAAGAAACTCCCGGCATTTTTTCAGCTTCAAGATAAAGAATCATAGCTGAGTTATAGTCAATATTATCCATCAAGAAAAAAGGACGATAGGATTCTAGTGACCCATACTGGATTTTATCTAACTTACTTTTAATTTCATAAAAATGTGGGCTATCACTAATTAAAGTAAAATTTGAATCAACTATATTATCTAAAAAATTATTTTCTATCCCAGAAATAATATTAGCTAATTTTCTAACTATTTCATCTCTATATAATTCATCCCTAGGTAAGTCTATCGGGGTTAAATATAAAACAAAATTAGCCTCGTTTTTAACCAAAGGAGTCATGTCGGAAGAGTAAATAATACCCCTCTTTGGCTCAATACTTTCTGTTCTAATTCTATTCCCTTCAGCCAATATTCGATATTCATCTCCCTTTATTATCTGCAACCAAATTAATCTAAAAAACAATATGGAAAAAGAAATAATTAAAACTATAAAAATTCGAGAAATTTTAGCAAAATCAAAAGACCTCCTTAAGGTTTCTTTATCGTTTTCACCAAACAAAAAAGAATCTTCCATCCAACCTAAATGATAAAAAGAATCTTTTAAATTTCCGAAGCTATATTTTTTTTCCTTAATAATAAAAGGATCATTTTTTTTCTCAAAATTTAATCTCATTTAATTTTTATTTTATAAAAGGCCTTAATTAAAGACCTTTTATCCAAACTTTTATTAAAATAATTTGAACTTAATCTTGCCTAGAAAAACCTGGGCAAATTTAAAATCATATTATCTAGTAACCTCAATTGTTTTCCCTTGTTCAGCAATAGGAGCTGTAATTTTAATTCTATTAGCGGTAGTTGAGGTAGAAATTGTATATTCAGTCGAAGAAGATGTTGATTTTGGATCAAAAGGAATTGAAACCAAATATTCTGGGACTAACTCATCTAAATTAACCTCACAATCTCCAGAAGAAACAGGCACTCCATACTTACAAATTTCTCTTTCGGTGCCATCGATATCACCACTACCAGGTAAAGCCCCTTCATTGTCAATGGCATATTGATAAACGCCGTTTAAAATTGTGTTAACATCAACCCATCTTTGAGAGTTGCGAGTATCAGCTAATTGCTTGGTTGGATTAATAGCTAAAATAACGATACTAGCTAAAATAACTAAGGCAGCTACAGCCAACAAGATTTCAAGCAAAGTGAAACCATTTTTGTTTTTATTCATAAAAACTTGTAATATTAAAAATTATTTTGTTATTTCTATTTTTTTACCATTTTCAGCATTAATTGACCTCACCACTATTCTATCATATTCTTTTCTAATAGTATAGCCCGTTTT
>CAZMNE010000060.1:0-1825 GCA_964567645.1 uncultured Gammaproteobacteria bacterium | reverse complement strand
GGATTATTTAATAAATAATGGTTTAATTTCCAAAACAATGTGGACTAATACAATTACTTGATTTTTGTTAAAATTTGTTTTAAAATAACTTAACAATTATTAATTTATTTAAAATATTTTATGTCTATTACAAAATCTAAGTTTTCTAATAAAAAAAGAAACGGTTTAATTTTTGCCTTTATTATTTTGTTTTTATTATTAGTTGGTTTAAAAACTGGTGATAGCTATTATAATCGTTTTTCTGATTATTTATCATCTAAGACTAATAATGTAATTATTCTACCAAAAATTAAAGAATCTCCTTTCCGTTTAGGGCTAGATTTGCAAGGCGGGGCTCAATTAGTTTATCAAGCTGATGTTTCTCAGATTCCTGATATTGATAAAGATGATTTATTGGATGGTGTTAGGGATGTTATTGAAAAAAGAGTTAATGCTTTTGGAGTTAGTGAACCAGTAATTCAAATAAACAAAACTGTTGATGGAGATTATCGTATTATAGTTGAATTGGCTGGTGTTAAGAGCGTTGAAGAGGCTATTAAAGAAATTGGTGAAACTCCTAAATTAGAATTTAAGGAACAAGATTTAAGTTTAGCTAATGTTTCTGAAGATAATTTAAATTTAATGCAAGAGTATAATGATTCTTTAAAAACAAAAATTAAGGAATTACATGACAAAGTCTTATCTGGTGAAGATTTTATTTCAGTAGCCAAAACTAATAATACTCCAACTTCTTTAGATTCTTCTGGAGAAATGGGAGTTGAAAATGATGGAGATTTAGGCTGGATAACCTTAGAAAATAACCCTGATATTTTTCAGTTTATAAAAGATTTATCAATTGGAGGAATTTCTGACATTATTGAAACTGATACTAATTATACTATTTTCAAGGTTGAAGAAAAAAGAAGTCCAGAATCTGGAATTTTATTAACCGAAACAAATGAAGATGCTTATGAATATAAGACTAGAAGAATAATTTTGGAAAAAATGACCGAAGAGGATTTGATGAATTTTACTGATAATTGGAAAAATACAGAGCTAACAGGAAAAAATTTAAAAAAAGCAGTATTACAATTTAATTCTAATGACAATACTCCCGAAGTTTCTCTAGAATTTGATGAAGAGGGGGCTAAACTTTTTGGTGACATAACCGAAAGAAATATTGGAAAACCAGTAGCTATTTATTTGGATGATTATCCAATTAGTGTGCCGACTGTTAATGAAAGAATTCCCGACGGAAAGGCTGTTATTTCAGGAGGCTTTAGCATTGCTGAAGCCAAAGAATTAGTGCAAAGATTAAAAGCTGGAGCTTTGCCAGTCCCAATTGAATTAGTAAACCAAAAAACTGTAGGAGCTAGTTTAGGACAACAATCTATTATGGATAGTCTAAAAGCTGGGATAATAGGATTAATTTTGGTGGCTTTGTTTATGATAATTTTTTATAGATTACCGGGAGTTTTTTCTGTTTTTTCTTTAATAATATATGGACTTACTGTTTTGGTTATTTTTAAATCTCTTTCTATATTAATTTCTTTAATTATTGCTTTATTTTTTATAGCTTTAATATTTATGACCTTTGAAGAATTGAAAATTTTAGACCTATCAATGATAATACTTTTTTCAGTAATTGGAATAATATTATTTGTTTATGGTTTAAATTCAGTCACCTTAACTTTGGCTGGTATTGCTGGTCTTATCTTGTCTATTGGTATGGCAGTAGATGCTAATGTTTTGATCTTTGAGAGAGTAAAAGAGGAGTTGAAATCTGGCCGAACTTTAAAAGATTCTATTGACGAAGGTATTCGTAGAGCTTGGTCTTCGATCAGAG
>CAZMNE010000059.1:0-1998 GCA_964567645.1 uncultured Gammaproteobacteria bacterium | reverse complement strand
TGTTATTAAAACAGCAAAAACCAACTTATAAAAAATTACCCGAAAATAATTTAGATAAATTTTAAGGAGGGAATATGGAAATTATTAAAACTGGCGCTTCGTATATCGTAAGGGATGAGGAGATAGAAATTAAATTTAGTAATCTATCTACCTCAAAAGATGAAATTATTGGTTTTGTGCGAATATTTGTTGTTATCCCTACCAGAAAAACACTTTCCACCTCAAGACTAAACTTGCTCTCCCCACGTTCAATTAGCGAACTTGCTAATAGATTAAACAAAATATATGAATATAATTGGGATGTAATGCTTCAGGCTTCCTGTACTAAAATTATAGAAGATTTACTTAATCCCCCCGAACCTATACAAATTAAGTTAGTAGAAAAAACATCTCCAATATTCCTAATTGATAACTTTATTTTAGAGCAAGCTCCAACCTTATGGTTTGCTCCGGGGGGTTCAGGAAAAAGCTTTCTGGCATTAGCATTAGCGGTTTGTGCTCAAAATGGATTTGACCTTTTTGGTACAATAAAAAACACTAATACTCTATATTTAGATTGGGAAACTGATGAAATGGAAACCAATAGAAGAGCAACTATGTTAGCTAATGGATTACAGGAGATATATAATGTAGAAAAAGAAAAAATATTATTACCAAAATATTTAAGAATGTATTTCCCATTAATAGAATCTACTGACTACCTATTGGATATTATATTTAATCATGAAATAAAGTTTATAATAATCGATAGCGTAGCACCTGCTCTGGGAAGCGATTTAATATCAGCAGCTGAGGTAACTAAATTTTTTTCTTCAATAAGAAAGTTAAATGCGGTTGGTGTAACTACTTTATTAATAACTCATGTTAGTAAAGGAGACAAAAAGGAAACTGGTAAAAAAACTCCATTCGGAAGTGTGTTTTTTGAAAACTTCCCCCGACTAACATGGGAATTAAAGAGTGAATACGAAGAGGAACAGAAAAAATTCACCTTTGGGATATTCTGTAGGAAATCTAATGTGGGAAAATTAGACTCTAAGGGGTTTGCTCTCGAGTTTACCGACGGAAAGGTATCTATAACTACCATTGACTCAGAAGAATTAGAAAACGATGAAAAGAAAACATTGGGTAATATGATAATTGCTTTATTGGAAAAAGAACCTATGACGCCTCGAGAAATGGCAAGCACTTTACAAACTACACCATCAAGTATTTGGGTAACGTTAAGTAAATTAAAAAAGAAGAACTTAGTAACAAATGTGGAGAATGGGAAATGGACATTAGAGAGCGAATCACCATTTTAGATTTAACAATTAAATTTAACGTTAAATCTGTATTTAATGTTTTTCCTTTTATATCTATCTTTTTAGGATTTAACGCTTTAATATATATATATATTAAAGCGTTAAATCCTAAAAATAGATATATATTTAATGCGTTAAATCCCTTGTGTGGTGCGGGTTTTAGGCAACTTTGCTCTCTTAGATACCTAAAAACATTAAATTGGCTAAAAGCCTTGTATATCAAGGCATTTAACACAAATTTAACACTTTTAAGAGCGTTAAATTTAACGTTAAATCGGTGTTAAATTTTTGTTAAATCGAAAGTATTGACAAAAAAACATAATGTGGTATCACAATAAAGGAGGAAACTAAATGACCATTAAAGAAAAAGTTTTAAGCTTACTACAAAACGAAAGTTTAAGCCTTAATGAAATAGCACAAAAAGTTGGTGGCAATAGGGGTAGCGTATGCGGTGAGGTTCGCTCGCTAAGCAAAGAAGGACGGATAATGAATACTTACGGTAAATGGAAGCTGTGTAAGAAGAATATATTAACTAAGAAACAGATAGAAAACTTAAAAGGAAAAGACATTGCTATTGCTTGCGAGGAACCATGGGAAAACTACAGAGAAAGGGTGGTAAAGGGGAAAATAGTTTCTACTTATGGAGGTAAAAAATGGGAGGAAGTCACTGGGTAGTTTGGAGAAAGGAATTAACGGA
>CAZMNE010000058.1:0-2023 GCA_964567645.1 uncultured Gammaproteobacteria bacterium | reverse complement strand
AACAACTAAATAAAATTAATAAAAATAAAATGTTAGACAAAAAATTTATCAGTAGCTTAAAAGAAAATTATTCTGAAAAAAACAGTCAAAGAAGACAAATTATTAGCTCCTCTAATATAATTTTAAATAATTCTAAAAAAGCTATTTTTGCAATTCATCGCGGTGAAATGGAGGTAGCTAAAGAAAAATTAATTGACAACGAAAAATCAATTAAAAAATTGAACGATAATTTTGGAAACAACCGAACCACCGAAGAGGGTGCTTTCATGGCCGCCCTAGAAGAATATGTCGAGGCTAAATTATTTTTTAATTTTGTAATAACTGGGAAAATTGGGAAAATAAAAGAAATAAAAATTCCCCTAGAATCATATTTAGGGGGAATTTGTGATTTTACCGGAGAATTAGTCAGACGAGCTGTCAATGAAAGTATTGATAAAAACTTTATTGAGGTTAAAAAAATAAAAAATATTATTAACGAAATATTAAACGAATTAATTGACTTTGATATTACTGGCTATCTACGAACTAAATATGATCAAGCCAGGGGAAATCTAAAAAAAATAGAACAAATGGACTATGAAATTAGTCTAAAACAATTATAAACTATGAAGATAGCTATAATTTCAGATATTCACGATAATTTAGCCAATCTAGAAATATTTTTCAAAATTATTTCTAAGGAAAATATTGAAAAAATAATTTGTTGCGGAGATGTTTGTAATTCGGAGACTATCAAGATATTAGCCGAAAAATTTAACAAGTCAATTATAATAGTTTTTGGCAACGCCGAAGTTTATAGTCCTGAGGATCTAAAGAAATATTCTAATATTACAGATTTAGGTAGATTTGGCTACATACAAATAAATAATTTTAAAGTTGGGGTTTGTCATGAGCCTGGGTTTATCAGAAATCTTTTTCAAGAAAAACCCGATTTAAATTTTATTTTTTATGGACACACTCACAAGCCTTGGATATCTATGAAAAATAAGGCCACCCTAATTAATCCCGGGACTCTGGGAGGAGTATTTCAAAAGCCTAGTTTTGCTATCTGGGATGATGAAACTGGAAAAACTAAACTTAAATTACTTCACAATATTAAATAAATTAAAAATAAATGAATAATCAATTAATAAAAAAAATAGCCCTAGAGGCTATTTCTTTATCAGCCGAAAAATTAAAAAAAGAATATTTTAATTTTTCTAGAAAACAAGTAGAAATAAAAGGAAGACACGAAATAATAACTAAACATGACTTAATGTCAGAAAAAATAATTATTAAAAAAATAAAAGAATATTTTCCCGATCATCATATTTTATCAGAAGAACAAGGAGATAATCAAAAAAAATCTGATTATCTTTGGATTATTGATCCCATAGACGGAACCACCAACTTCTCTATTCATAATCCTCTTTGGTCAATCTCTTTAGCTCTTTTATATAAAAAAGAAATAATTTTAGGAATAATTTTAGCCCCGATTCTAAATGAATTATACATCGCCAAAAAAAATAAAGGAGCTTTTTTGAATGGTAAAAGAATAATAACCCCTAAAGCCAATCAAAAAAAAATTATTAATACTTTTTGTCATGGTAGCACTGAAAAAGACATTAAAAGAGCCATTAAATATTATACTCAACAAAAACTGAATCATTTGGATTGCCGACAATTAGGCAGTGCTACTCTAGAATTAGCCTATGTAGCCACTGGCCGAGTTGACTCTATTGTTATCCCCGGAGCTAACTCTTGGGATGTAGCTGCTGGAGCTTTAATAGTAAAAGAAGCCGGAGGGAAAATTACCGATTTTTCTGGAAAAAAATGGAGCATAGAAAGTCCTGATATTTTAGCTAGTAATAAAAATATTCATCAAAATATATTAAATACTATTAAAAAAATTAAGATATAGCTTAATTAATCTATAAAAGTTATCTTATTAAAAAAGAACATTATATGATGCTCTTTTTTAATATACGTATTATTTATTGTCTTTATAATAATATTTTGATAATCAAATTTTAGGATTAAGAGA
>CAZMNE010000057.1:0-2282 GCA_964567645.1 uncultured Gammaproteobacteria bacterium | reverse complement strand
AAAACTTTTGGCAAGCATCCAACTCAAAAACCTATTGATTTATTATTAAGAGTTGTTTTAGCAAGTACAGATAAGGGAGATATTGTTTTAGATCCTTTTACTGGTTCGTCAACCACTGGCTTAGCTTGTGCTTTAAATAAAAGAAAATTTATTGGCATAGATACAGAAAAAAAATATTTAGATTTATCGATTAGAAGATTAAACGAACTTATTAAAAAACAAAAGAGTAAATTAAAACTTTAATTTATGAAAATTGTTACCAGGACCAATGCTATAAAAAATTTAAAAAAATATATAGGGCAAGATTTAACTAAATTAGCTAAGAAATTTAATATAACTGTATATAAAGACGGGAAACAAAACAAAGGATGGAAAGGATTATTATTAGAAAGACTGGCTGGACTTGAATCAAATGTATCAAAAGCACCAAATGGCTTATCTTATGAATTAAAATCGGTAGCTTTTTATTATGTAAAAGATAAATTAGAACCTAAGGAAACAATGGCTATTACAATGATAAATCCTCAAGAATTAAAAGAAAATGATTTTTTTCAAAGTCATTGTTGGGCTAAATTAAAATCAATTGTTTTTTGTGCTGTTATGTGGCATGGCAAGAACTCAAAAAAAGCCGAATTATTAGAAGTTGAAAGCTTAGACTTTTTAGAAGATGACAATTTAATCAAAGAAATAAAAGCTGATTATGATTTTATTAGAAAAAAATTAATTGAGCAAGGTTTTAATAAATTAACAGGAAAAGACGGAAAATGGATTCAAGCTAGAACTAAAGGGCCAGGCCATGGATCAATTAGCAGAGCGTTTTATGCTCGAAAAGAATTGGTAAAAAAGATTTTTGAATTAGCAAATTAAAAAATATCTATGAAAAAAACTTTTTATGGACGAAATGAATTAATTGCGGAAGCAAAATATTTAGAAATAATGGGGCATGATTTTATAGATTCTGCGTTGGAACTTTTTAACAAAAAAGAAGAAACACAAGAATGGAGTAAACACATTTATTCTTTTAATCTTTTAGCAGCTCAGGCAGTAGAAATACTTCCAAAATCCTTAATAGCAGTTCATCTTTGTTTGAACAAAAATAATTATCCAATAGATGCAACGCGATGTCTTACAAGGAAAGAGTTAGGTCAATTAGGTCATAGACTTGATTTAATTTTTAAAAAAGTCCCAAAATTAAAGAAAAAATTAAAAATATATTCTATTAAAAGAATCTCTAATATTTTTCTGGATGAATATGTTCTTACTATAAATAATAAAAAAGTTTCAATTAAATACTTGGAAGGAGCAAGGTATGTTGCATTTGCTACTAATTCAAATCTTTTGTCTTGCTATAACAATAATGTTCCTAATTTTCTTAAAGAATTGTCCGATGCGACAAAAGAACTAATAACTGATATGATAAATGATTTTGATGATAAAAAGAACAATATATAAATAAAATATTTTTATAGAATTATGAAAGAAAACATAAAAGATCAGTTAAAAGAAGGAAAACAGAGCAAAACAAAAGAAGAATATAAATATTTAAAAATAGCTGATCTTCCTCTCATTCGAGCTAGTATACAAGGGATACCTTATGTTGGAGGACCATTGGATACTTTACTTTTTTCAAAGGCTCGAAAAATAAAAGAAGCGAGGATTCAAGATTTAATAAGAGGTCTTAAAAAAGATTTCTTAAAAATTAAAGAAGAAGTAATTGATAAAAATTATTTAGAAAGTGAAGATTTTTTATCTATAGTTGAGAAAATTTTCAAAGAAGTTACGATTGAAGCAAATAAACAAAAAAGAATTTATTTAAAAAATGCACTAAAAAATTCAACGCTTAAAGAAAACTCCAATTATAATAAAAACATTTTTATAGATTTATTACATCAAGTTTCATCTTTTCACGTTTTTATATTAAAAACTTGTATTAATCTTTCTACCAAGCAAAATACAAAAGTTATTAATTTACAAAATTTACGCAAGACAATTAATGTTTTAAATTTTGAGACAGATATTGAATACCTTGTTTCTCTAGGTTTAATTTCCAAAAAAATAGATGTTTCAGATGCATCTGGGGAACTAAGTAAGTATAAAGTAATTGATATAGAAATTAACTCATCATCCTATTACGAAATTAATGAATTTAGTAAACGGTTTATTCAATTTGTAGAAAAATAAATTAGTAATTTTTAATAATACAAAAATTATGTCAAGAAGAAATAATTGGCTAGATACATTAGAAGACATTTTAAAAGAGATAGGAATTGTTTATGCAATCT
>CAZMNE010000056.1:0-2319 GCA_964567645.1 uncultured Gammaproteobacteria bacterium | reverse complement strand
ATGAATATGACGATAAGAAAAATTTCCAAAAGAATTAATAATTTTACGATTAGCTTTGGTGGTTACAGCGGTGTTAGAATAGACCATTTCTGGAATTATTCCATAAACACTTAGAGCTGACTCTAAACTAATATAGCTAGGTTGATAAATAAAAAAAGATATTTCTTTGGCATTAATATTTTCAACTTGATCATTAAAATAATAAAATCCTTTTTTTAACTTACTTATATAGCCATTTTTCTGCCAATACGAAATTTGATAACTATAAACCTTTAGTTTTTGAATATAAATATCTAAAATACTAAAATAAGGTTTATTAATAATATTTTTAAAATCTTGATATTTCATTTGATTATTAAATTTAATAATTTAATGAAATTATAACATAAATAAAAAATATAGTCAAATTAGAAAATATTACTATTTTTGCCCCAAATAGGCTAACATCGTTTTTAAACCCTGTAATCTATCACGTCGATAGGAAAAATATTTATTTTCTAAGCAATAAGTACATTCATCGCTAATATTAATATTTTTTTCATTAATTCCTAATTCAATTAATTGACGCCTAACTGATTTAGATAAATCAACAAATATCTTATTATCCCTTCTCAAAATATCAAGTTCATCAAATTGGTTTAAAATATCTTCTTGAATTTCAAAATGACAATTTCTAATATGAGGTCCAATAAAGACTTCTAAATCATCTAAATTGGAATTATAATGATTTACAAAGGTATTAATTACTTCTGGAACTATTTTTAAACACACCCCTCGCCAACCAGCATGAGCTAGGGCTATTATTTTTTTATTTCTATCAAAAAAATAGATAGGCAAACAATCAGCCACTGTAATAGTTAATAGAATATCATCTCGACTAGTAATTAGAGCGTCACAGTCCTCGATTGATTGGCTCTCATAAACATTATCAATAATAACAACCTTGTTGCCATGAATTAATCCTGCCGAAATAATAATCTTATCATCTAATTCTATCTTTTCAAAAAATGACAAACGATTTTCCAAAGAATCTTTCATAGAACCATCTTCTTTTTCTGAGATTCCTAAATATATATTTTTATTATCAATTAAGCCCATTGTTATCTATTTTACTTATTCAAAATGAATAAAACTGATAAAGTCAAAAGAATAAGAACAAAAATACTTAATCCAGTATAAATTAATAATTTAACTCCATCTTTTTTCTGTCCATCAACATAGAGCATCACGGGCTTAGCTAAGGCTAGTCCACCAGTAATTAAGGCTGAGAGAACAAATATTAATAAGAAAATTATAGGGGCAACCACTCCTCGATCATCTTGACCAAACCAATCACTAGCCCTATTCATAAAAGTAGCTAAAAAAAGAATATAAACAAATATTCCCAAGGAATGAAGAATTGCTTGTAAAATTAATTTTGATTTTTTCATAGTTTTTTATTTAAATTGTGAGCTACTAATATTATAGCATAACGATTTAAGAAAAGAAAAAGGCCGCACTTTTACATGCGACCATTTTTTTATTCTTCCAGAATCCCAAGGAAGTAATCCTGGGGACTCCAAACATAATTAAAGTACAATAAATCTAATCGACGAAAATTCGTAAGAACATCCAGAGAAAGAACCCTGGGATAAATTTTGTTGGCACAAATAGGCTCCCCAAGGCCGATAATTGTCATCTCCTTTTGAAGTTCTGGATAAATTGCTCCCAGGGCTAACAATTCCAAAGGAATAGCCGGTCTATAACCAACTTTTTTCATTTCTTTAATTGCTGGCCGACTATTAATGTTGTTTTCAAAATTAAACAAACTAGCGACCACCTCTATCTTCCCATTTCCGGATGTTTCCTGGACCCTAATCGGAAAATCTTCAATATTGATTTCCCTATTTATCAAACGATATTCACCTTCGGCGATTGCTCGCTTTATCCCTTTGTCATAATTGACAATTAAAGGAATTCTAGAAAGTCTTTCTGTCATAGTATATTATGTTTGGTTAATATTTTAAAGAACTATATAACAAGTAATTATACCAAAAATTGACTATTTTGTCAAACAACTAAATATTTTCTAAAAATTTTATTACAACTAAATATTTAAAGGGGTATAAAACTAACTATTTTTTAAAAGAAATCCTTCCTGTAAAAAATCCAAATAATACTAGACAAACAACGGCTATTAAAATAACGCTTGGATATTGCCCGCTAAAGCCTCCACTAGATAAATGTTTAAAAAGTATTCCAAAATATGCCCAAATAAGAACTAAGCCATAAGCGATATTTTTATCTCTACACATTCTCAAAATCCCAATCAAAGCTCCA
>CAZMNE010000055.1:0-2347 GCA_964567645.1 uncultured Gammaproteobacteria bacterium | reverse complement strand
ATATTAAGGGTTAAATTCTCATCTAATCTTAGCCACACTAGTTCGAACTTCGTCCGCGACCCCGAGCGGTGATCTGCACCCCAAAAAGTAGACACTTTCGTGTCTGCTTTTTTGCGCCCTGAATGAGATTAGAGATTATTTTAATTTAATTAAGATTGGGAGTAATGTTTTTTGAATAAATTAACGAAAGTGGTATAATTTTATTAATTAATTTATATTTTTTAATAGTTTATGAATCAAATAAATAAATTTTATTTAGCTTCTTTTTTAAAAAATCAGACCTATTTTGTGCCGATTATGATTTTGTTTTTTCAAGATATTGGTTTAAATTATACTAATATATTTTGGATTTTTACTATTGCCTCTGTTTTTTCATTTATTATTGAAATTCCAACGGGAGTATTCGCTGATAAATATGGTAACAGAAAAAGCATTATATTATCTAAATTTTTTATAGTTATAAGTTTTATAATTTTTGGCTTAGCTAATAATTTTATTATTTTGCTTGTTGCTAACTTAATATACGAGCTTGGTAAAAGTTTTCGCTCGGGCACAGAAACAGCTTTTATTTTTAATTATTTATCTCAAGATAAAAACCACCCTAGTTATACTAAAATAAAAATAAATCAAAAGTTTTATGCTCGTATTTCGGAGAGCTTTGCTGCTTTGCTTGGAGGTTTTGTCGCTTATCGCTTAGGTTTCAATATTGTTTTTTTTATTGCTGCTATTCCAGCTCTTATAAATTTTACCCAAACTTTAAGTTGGGAAAAGATTAAAGCTGATGAAGAAAACAAAGAAAATAAAATTGGTTTAAGGGAAAATTGGAAATTTATAAAAATTTCTTTTTCAGAAATAAAAAATAATAAAATAGTGCTTAACATAATTTTAAATATTGCTCTTTTTTCTGCCTCTTTTTCTGCTTTGGAAAAATTTGTTCAACCCTATATGAAAAACGCTGGTATTGAACTCCAGTACTTTGGTATTTTTTATTCAATTTTTTTAATAATTATTGCCCTTATAGTTAAAGTAAGCTCTCGCCTAGAGGATAAATGGAGCCCAGAAAAGATTATGAATTATTCTGGTCTTGTTGCTTTTTAGCTCTAATTCCTCTTAGTTTAGGCGGAAATTCTGTTCTAATGGTTGGTTTATTCTTTATAGTCCTTTTACTTGAAAATTTTAGGTCTCCAATTGCCAATAATTTATTTCATGAACAAGTGCCAAATAATAAAAGAGCGACCATGGGGTCAATTTTGGAATTATTTAAATCTTTAAATAAGCTATGGATATTGCCGTTTATTGGTTATCTGGCTGATATTTATTCAATGAAGGTGGCTATCTTAATTATTTCTATTCTTATTTTAATTAATTCTTTTATTTTTTTGGTTCCGATAAAAAAGAAAGATAATCAAATAAATTTACAAAAAAATTAAATATTTTAATAATTTTTGTATTTTATTAATAAAAAAGAGACTTGTAAGTCTCTTTATTTTCTGTAGAAAAAAAATTTAATTATTCTTTTTCTTGTTTTTTTTATTATTATAACAATTGTGGTTATCGTTAGCGTTATAATAATAGAAAATAAGAAAATGGTTAAAAATATTCCCATGCCCACCGCTAGACCATCTCTTAAGCAGGAAGCTATCCCTGTTATCAAAGAGACGGCTAAAACATTTCCCGCTTGAGACCCAATGGCGTTTTTTACTCTGTTTTTGTTGGTCTCTATTAAAGATGTTCCTAGATCATAAATTCCAATTAATAATAGGGTTATTATGGATGTAAAGATTATTCCTGTTATAATCCTTGTTATTATTGGATTTATCAATATAGATAATATACCTAATAGCCCTATAACAGATCCAGTTTTTAGCCCTAATAAAAATCCATGTTTTGATGATATATTTTCCTCCTCTTCTTCGTATGGGAAATAAGTGGTTTTTATTTTTTTATTCTTTGTTTCTAAAAAATAAATTATACTGATAGAAATAAAGATAAATAATAAAAAGAAAAGAATATTCCACCAATTAGGTATTTTTAATAAAAAGAATTGAGGAATGGAAAATGGAACAATGGGATTTTGGGGTAATAGCTTTATTTCAGCGGTACTAGATAGGCACCCTGAAGCAGTTAATATAATTGTTAATATCAGCAAAATAGCCGATATTAACCACATTTTTTGGCGATTTTTTATCGGTTTCATTTTTTGATATTTTGGTTTATATTTATTTTAAAGATCGTTTAGTTTATATTTAAGTATGGAACATTTTGACAAAAAAGTCAATATTTTGACAAGAACTGTTCCAATTGCAGCAATTAGGGTTACATTCTGGGTTTAGATCTAATATAATAT
>CAZMNE010000054.1:0-2407 GCA_964567645.1 uncultured Gammaproteobacteria bacterium | reverse complement strand
GAGTTTTTCAGGAAGACATAAAAAAGCCAGCACTTAGTGCTGGCCTATTTTATTAGACGTCTTAATTGTTTTGAACTTTTCTTATTTTACTTAAATAAAAACCAATAATTATCCCCAACATTATTAGTCCTAGGGATATAAAAAATTCCTTATCTATTATTGGCCAAATATTTTGTTGTTTAATAATTATTTCTTGATTGTTGACGAATTGATTTTCTATAGTTTGCTTAAAAGGCCAAATTTTATTTAAAGCTCCTAACATAAAGCCAATTAGAGTCATCAGAGTTGGTTGATAATATTTTTTTAAAAGGAAATTTAAAAATTTACTAAAAGATATTAAGCCTATTATACAGCCCACAATAAATATTATTATAAAAATTAGGTTATCCTGGTAAAAAGGATTTTTTAAAAGTGAAATAATAAATTCATATTTGCCTAGTAGTAATAGAATAAAAGCTCCACTTATTCCTGGTAATATCATGGCGCAAATAGCAATAGCTCCACTTGTTAAAATTATTAAGTAGGTATTGGGAGTGGTAGCTGGAGTGGCTAAGCTAATTGTCCAAGCAATAATAAATCCAATTATTAAAAAAATAATCTCACTTATTTTTATTTTTTTTTGTGGTAATAGTAATATAGCTGATATTAATATTAGGCCTAGAAAAAAACTATACAAATATGTCGGATAATTTATTAAGGTCCAGCTTATAATTCTAGACAAACTCATTACGGCTATAAAAATACCAGAAACCAGAAAAATAAGAAATTTTAAATCTAGTGGCGCCAAAGCTTTTTTAAACTTTAATCTTAAAATATTTTTTAAAAATTCTAAATTTATTAATCTAATTTGATCAATTATTTTAGTGTAAATATTTAAAATTAGAGCCATAGTTCCGCCCGATATTCCCGGGATAATATCAACTGAACCCATAGCGAAGCCTTGTAAAAATGTTTTAATAAATTTTTTCATATAATTTAATTATAAAGGTTATTAAGATTTATGTCCATAATTATTTTTTGGGGCTTGATTTTTTTAAATAAATAAATTATAATCTTTCTATAAACTTAATATGCCTTTTATAAATATCTTGGAACCAAGGCGCCCAAGAACTTTCTACTTAATAACAAGAGAAGGTTAACTCATTCTTTTTTTATTTATAATAAATTTAATTATAGATAAATTACAATTAATATGAGTGAAGATAAAAAAAATAGCCATGTTTTAGAGGCTTTATTAGAGCAAGATAAAATTAAAATTCCTCGAGAGAATGATATTGTGATTGGGAAAGTAGTTTCAGCTTCCAAGTCAGAGGTTAGACTTGATATCGATGGAGTTTTTATCGGAATTGTTCGTGGTCCAGAATTATATTTTGAAGCTGAAGAATTTGCCAGCTTAAAACCGGGAGATGAAGTTGAGGCGACTGTTATTGATGAAGAAAATGAAAGAGGTGAGCTAGAATTATCTTTTAAAAGAGCTGGACAGGAAAAAGCTTGGAATAAATTAGAACAAGCTTTAAATGACAAAGAAATTGTTAAGGTTAAGGTAGTTGAAGCTAATAAAGGTGGCTTGTTGGTAAAATATTATCAGATAGCTGGATTTTTACCTGTGTCACAATTATCACCAGAAAATTATCCTCGAGTAAGCGGTGGAGATAAAACCAAGATTTTAGAAAAATTAAAATCATTTATTGGCCAAGAAATTGAAGTTAATGTTATTAACCTTGGACAAGACTCTGATAAGATTATTTTTAGCGAAAAAGATGTTTGGAATAAAAAACAAAAACATATTATCGATAAATATAAAGTTGGCATGGTGGTAGATGGAACAATTTCAGCTGTAACTAATTTTGGAGTATTTATTAGTTTTGGCGAAGGGATGGAAGGTTTAATTCATATTTCAGAATTAGCTTGGCAAAGAATTGAATCTCCAGAGAAAATCTATAAAGTTGGTGACTCTATTAAAGCCGAAATAGTAAATTTAGATAATAATAAAATTTTCTTAAGTGCTAAAAAAATTGTTGAAGATCCTTGGAAAAAAGCAGTAGAAAAATATAAAGTTGGAGATGTCATTAAGGGACAAATTTTGAAGATTAATCCTTTTGGCTTATTTGTAAAATTAGATGATGAAATTCATGGGTTAGCTCATATTACTCAATTAGGAATTAATGTTAAAGAAAAAATAAGTGATATGTTTAAAACTGGAGATGAATTAGATTTTGAAATTTTGTCTATCTCTCCCAATGATCATCGCTTGGGTTTAAAATTAATTAAAGAAGGAAAAAAAATTAAAGCAGTTAAAGAAGATAAAAAAGAAGATAAAAAAGAAGATAAAAAAGAAGAAAAAGAAAAGCCTGCAAAAAAAGATAAAAAAGAAAAAGAGGCTGATAAAGAAGATAAACCTAAAAAA
>CAZMNE010000053.1:0-2683 GCA_964567645.1 uncultured Gammaproteobacteria bacterium | reverse complement strand
GATAGAGAAAGATAAAGAACAAAAAATTAATAGAACATTGAATACAATTTATGATTTTAATAATAAATTAAATATTCCTTCTTTTGGTGAAATGATAGAAGAATTGTTTTAGTTCAATTATATAAAGTAAATCAATTGTTTCTGTAGAAATGATAAATTTTAAAAAAACATTGCTTGTTTCTTCCTATGCTCCTCCCTCTATGCGAGGAGCACCGCAAAACATATACAACCTTTTTAAAAATTTTGATCCATCTTCCTATTGTTTTTTAACAAGTTATTATAATATTGATAATTTATCAGCTCAAAAAGGTAATTGGCTTCAAGGAAAATATTTTTTTTATGATAATTTTTCTTTTTCAGGTTCTTTTAAAGAACATCCTGAAATAACAAAGGAATATCAATCTCGTTCAGCTTTAAATAAACTGAAGTATCTAATAAAGCGTAGCTGGGTTTTAGGTTTATTTAGTGGACTTTTTATAATTATTTCTCAAATTATTGCAATAGTTCGTGCTGGAAAAAAAATAATAAGAAAAGAAAAAATTGAAGTAATGATTGGCTTCTCTGATTATGGACCAGCTATGATTTCTACTTATTTATTGCATAAAATAACAAAAACACCTTATCATATATATCTTTTTGATATTTATAAGGATAATTTTTATCCTATTTTTCCTGCTAATTTTCTATCAAAAATCTTTGAGCTTAAGATATTGAATAATGCTAAAAAAATAATTGTTACTAATGAAGGTACATTAAATCTTTATAAAAGAGAATATGGAGAAGAAATAGAGAATAAAATTATTATTATTCATAATTCTACATTTGCTGAACCATATCTCAGTCTTCATACTGATTATTCGCCAATTTCGCCATATACAATTGTTTTTACAGGTAATATCTATTGGGCTCAAGCTAAAAGTTTAAAAAACTTAATTCAAGCTATCGAAGAAATTAATGATTTAGATGTTTGTTTAAAAATCTATTGCCCTAATCCAAAAGATTATTTAAATAAAATTGGAATTAGAGAAAGCAATAAAGTCAAAATTTTGATTGCTCAACCAGAAAAAATGCCAAAAATCCAAACTCAGGCTGATATTCTTTTTTTACCACTTTCATGGCATAATAAAGGTCAGAAGATTATTGATACAGCTACTCCTGGAAAACTTGCAGATTATCTTATTAGCAATAAACCAATTTTGATCCATGCTCCGTCTTCAACTTTTATTGTTAAATATGCAAAAGAAAATAATTTTGCAGCAATTGTTGATGAAGAAAATATTGAAAAATTGAAGGTGATAATTAAAAGAATATTAACTGATTATAACTTTTCTAAAGAAATTATTGAAAATGCAAAGAAAACTTTCTTTAAAAATCACGAGGCAAAGAAAAATGCAAAAACTCTGGAATCTTTATTAAAATAGTCTTATTATTAATGTTCTCTTGAATTAAGCGGAAAGATGCCCATTTTTTATGAAAATAGAAAAACTTATAAATCATACTAGATTTAATAGAATTTAATTATAATAAAAACTAATTAAAATGAAAGGAATAATTTTAGCCGGTGGAAGTGGAACAAGGCTTTATCCTGTAACTAAAGGAGTTAGCAAACAATTATTGCCGATATATGACAAGCCGATGATTTATTACCCTTTATCTATTTTAATGTTGGCAGGCATTAGAGATATTTTGATTATTTCTACAGAAAAAGATTTACCGATTTATCAAGAATTATTAGGTGATGGTGATCAATTAGGGTTAAAATTTGAATATAAAATTCAAAAAGAGCCAAAAGGGATACCGGAGGCTTTTATTATAGGGGAGGAGTTTATAGGTCGAGATACAGTATGCTTAATATTAGGCGATAATATGTTCTATGGTACTGATTTGGTAGATACGTTGAAAAGAGCAAAAGAACTTACAGAGGGAGCAATAGTTTTTGGTTATTATGTTAATAATCCGGAGGATTTTGGTGTTGCTGAGCTTGACAATAGCCTTCAAAAGGTACTTTCAATAGAAGAAAAACCAAAAAACCCTAAATCAAATTATGCTATTCCTGGGATATATTTTTGTGACAATGATGTAATCAAAATAGCTAAAAATGTTAAACCTTCCACAAGGGGTGAATTAGAAATAGCTTCTGTATTAGAGAAGTATTTAAATAAAGATATGTTAAATATAAAAATATTAGGCAGAGGAACGGCTTGGTTGGATACGGGTACACATAAAGGATTATTAGATGCATCAAACTTTGTAGAAGCTATACAAAGTAGACAAGGACTGTATATTGCTTGTATTGAAGAGATAGCTTATGGAATGAATTTTATTAATAAAGATCAATTAATAGAATTAGCTCAACCTTTATTAAAAACTGATTATGGTAAATATTTAATTAGAGTTTCAGAAAAATCATAAAATTTTCTTACAAAAATGAAAACATATTTAATAACAGGTGGTGCAGGATTTATTGGGTCAAATTTTGTAAAATATATCCTTAAAAAGCATAAAAATGATATAAAATTAATAGTTTTAGATAAATTGACTTATGCAGGTAATTTAAAAACTCTTGAGAATGAGTTAGATAAAATAGAATTTATCAAGGGTGATATACGTGACTGGGAGTTAGTAAGTAAGATATTTTCAGAAAATAATATTGATTATGTTATTAATTTTGCAGCAGAATCCC
>CAZMNE010000052.1:0-2858 GCA_964567645.1 uncultured Gammaproteobacteria bacterium | reverse complement strand
TTCAACCAATAAACAAATGGTTAGATGAAGATACATTTATTGAATTATATGGAGAGTCGGCATTAAAATGGTGTTCCATGGATGGAGAAATTTATGGAACTCCTCAGGATAGTGGAGCTTTAGGTTTTTTTTATAGGAAAGACATATTCGATAAATACGACCTAAAAGTTCCAAAAACTTGGGAAGAATTTGCAGAACAAGCAAAAAAATTACATGATTTAAACCCAGACATCAATTTTATAACTTTGCCAATTGATCATTGGTGGGTAGATGGACCTATATGGCAAGCTGGCGGGAAATTATTTGATTACAAAGATGGAAATTGGTACATTGACTTTACAAATTCTACAGCGGAAAAGGTTTTTGAATTTTGGGGAGAGTTAATAGATGAAGGAATAGTAAAACTGGAGATGTGGTGGACACCTGATTGGTACAATGCTTTAAATACTGGACAAACAGCTTCAATAATGTTAGGAGCTTGGTTTTCTGAATGGCTAAAATATAATGCACCTGATTCTTCTGGACTTTGGAGAGTTTCCGTCCCTCCTCAATGGGATATAAATGATCCTCACAATGGTATGACTGGTGGTTCTGGTTTCTATGTAACTTCTCATTCAAGAAATCCAGAAGCGTCTGCTATATTTGTAAATTGGTTAAATTCACATCCCGAATCTTTAAAATGTTTACATAATTACAGTAATTTACCAATAATGGTTTCCACTAGATACGAAAACATTATAGAGGAAATTTCAGGCCCAGATGAATATTTTGGGGGTCAAAACATTGTCGAAACATTGTGGGAATCTCACAAATTGGTTGATACGTCTTTTAAACATCTACCTGTAATGTCAAACCTTGCTAATAGTATTACTATGTTGATGCAAGATTATTTGGACGGTAAAATAGAAAAATTTGCCGATGTCCTACCACTATGGGAAAAAGAAGCAATTAATATTATGAAAGAATTTGGGTATAATAATATTGTAGTTGGTGAATTACCTTAGTTTTAAAGGGGGAAGTTATTTCCCTCCTCTTACCAAAAATTAAAACATGGAGGTGGTTTCTTCTTGAAAAAAAGAAGATTAGATTCAGTTAAAGCATATGTTTTTTTATCTCCATTTCTGTTTTTTTTCGCATTTATGGTTCTTTATCCAATTATTAAAGGATTTGATCTTTCTTTAAAAGGTCAAAGAGGTGCAAGAATGTGGTATGTAGGCTTTGACAACTATGCAAGGGTTTTAACAGATCCTAAGTTTTGGGAATCTTTTAAAATACCAGCATATCTTCTTTTAGTCCAGGTTCCATTAATGATTTTTTGTGCAATACTTATAGCTTTACTATTAGAAAAGGTAGAAGGACGCAAAGGTGCTACTTTTTTCAGGTTAGTCTACTATATACCTTCAACTATTCCAGCTATTGTTGCGGCGATAATTTGGGGTTACATGTTTTCAGATTCCATGTCACCTTTTCTACCCATTTTAAACTTAGTAGGTTTTTCTGGTAAACTTCTCACTCGAGAGATTGTTCCTCTAGTAATGTTGATAATAATTTTATGGCAACTTACTGGTTATACTGCTATAATGATATATTCATCATTGCTTTCAATACCTAAAGAATACACTGAAGCTGCAACTTTGGATGGAGCGGGTTATTGGCAAATAGCATTTAAGATAAAAGTTCCAATAATAAAAGATATGTTAATAACATTATTTATTTTTAATGCAATTGGAGCTTTACAAGTTTTTAATGAGCCTTGGATGTTAGGGGGTTTGGTTGTCCTTCCTACAAATTACACTCCTGCAATGTATATATACAACAGTGCTTTTGCTCATGGACGTTTTACCTACGCTGCAGCAATGGGTTTGATTTTAGCGGCAATTACCTTTATAATATCCTTCTATTTTTTGAAAAGTGCAACGAAACAAATGTTTACTGAGTAAAGTCTATTCTAAAGGAGGCTTAAATTTTAATGAAAAAAAATATGAAGAGAACTTTTATAATTCTATCTGTTTTAGCAGTAATTTTTATTTTCCCTTTTTATTGGTTAGTTATTGGATCAACGAAAAATGTTAGCCAATTATTTCAAAAGTCGTTGTTACCAGGGATTCCCAATCATTTTATTGAAAACACAAAAAATGTTTTTGCCTATGAAGGAGGAGTTTTTTTTCATTGGTTAATCAATTCTTTCATTTATTCTGGTGTTGGAGCGTTAGTAGGAGTGTTTCTGTCTTCTATGGCGGGATATTCATTTAGAAGATATTCATTCTTTGGAAGAAAAACCTTATTTATTATTATTTTGGGTTTTTCCATGGTTCCTGGTTATGCAACTACGTTACCCCTTTTCATGATTTTTAGTAATTTAAATTTGATAAATACTCGATGGGCTATTTTGCTTCCGTCTTTTGTAAACATTTTTGGGACATATCTAATGATTGCTTATTGGAACCAAGTTCCTAGAGAGCTTTTTGATGCAGCTGAAATTGATGGTGCAAATGACTTTACTACTTTCTTAAGGATTGGGTTACCTAATATTTTACCTGGTTTTATTACTCTTTTTATTTTAGCTTTTGTGGGAATTTGGAACAATTTCTTTCTTCCTTTGGTAATGTTAAATTCAAGAACAAAAATGCCTTTGGTTTTAGGTATAACAACAATCACAGACCCACAAGGATTTCCTGTTTATAATCTAACACTAACTGCGAGTCTTTATGCTATTATTCCATTATTTATTGTATTTCTTTCACTTCAAAAATTCTTTAGTCCACAACTTGGAGGAGTTACTAGGTAGACAATATATATTTTAAAAAACGGAGGTATAGAGTATGAAAAAAGCTAAAATGTACATAGACAAGAACTAT
>CAZMNE010000051.1:0-2912 GCA_964567645.1 uncultured Gammaproteobacteria bacterium | reverse complement strand
TGGCTAGATACATTAGAAGACATTTTAAAAGAGATAGGAATTGTTTATGCAATCTTTTTATTACTATTTTTATGGACTAATAGACCTCTTTTTTGGAAAATGCTATTTTGGGGATTGATGTTCATCGGGGCTTTAATTTTAATAGCATTATTTATTAAAAAATTTAAAACCCATAAACAAAGCCAATGGCATACTGATAGGGAATTATTAGAGTGGCTTAGGGGATTAAAACCATGGGAATTTGAAAAATATGTAGCTGATTTATTTGCAACATTAAGATACAAAACTACTGCTACTGGCGGTAGTTATGATGGAGGAGTAGATGTTATAGCAGAAAAAGATGGTTTAAAACACTATATTCAATGTAAAAAATATATGATTTCAGTAGTAGGAGTTGGTGAATTAAGGGAATTTTACGGAGCAATTGCTAACCATTTAGCTCAGGCCAAGGGCTATTTTATTACAACTAATAAGTTTACCTTGGAAGCTGAAAGATTTGCCGAAGATAAACCAATTGAATTAATTGATGGATATAAACTTATTAAATATATAAGGATGTCAGAAAAATCTAAATAACAAATTAATTAAAAAATTATGATGGATCTAAACATTTCTCTTAAAATGCCTAATAAGATTTTACTCTATTATTTATTGAGAATTATTGTTTTAACTTTTTGCGTTTTTATCATTTTTTCTTTACCAGGTATTCGAATGATTAGAACATTAATTATGTCATTTATGATATTTTTTATTAATATTCCCGTTTTAATTATTCTTTTTTTACAATATATAAATTTCTCTTTTATAATTAAAGATAATAATATTACTGTAAAATCTGGCATTTTATTAAAAAAATCAAAATTAATACCATTTGATAGGGTCCAAAATGTTGAATTAAAATCAGGTTTATTAATGCGATTCTTAAGTTTAACAAAAGCAAATATTTGGACATCCTCACCAGCCCAAATTAAAATTCATAATAAACAATCAAAACACACCCCTGATAGTTTTATAGTTCTTTATGCTGAAGATGCAATCTGGTTGCAGAATTTTATATTAAAAAATAATTAATAAAACTTAAAATTTAAATAAAATCATGTTATATATTTTAGAACAATATCTTATTACTTTTGGTTGGGCATTAACTGGAGCAATTTCAATGGCAATTGCTCTGGGTATTTTAGTCAAAATGTTTTCAAAAATTACTCCAATTAATGAGTGGGAAGAACTTAAAAAGGGAAACCTTGGTGTAGCTATTATAATGGCTAGTGTAATTATTGGTGCAGCGTTAGTTATAGGGTTCACAATAATGCCATAAAAATAATGCGTAAGATTTTTCAATTAATAATTGTAATGTCAATTTTAGCTCTGATTTTTCCAAAGGGCGTTTTTGCTCACCCAGGAAGAACTGATGCAAAAGGTTGTCACACTTGTAGAACCAATTGTGAATCTTGGGGACTAGAATACGGAGAATATCATTGCCACAGTAAAGACATAAAAGAAGTTGCAAAAAAAGCAAAAGATACTGCAAAAACTGAAGCAAAAAATATAGCAAAAATAGAATCAAAATAATTTTAAATAAATAATTTTATGGCACCTATACATTTTTTAATAAGCATTTTAATTGTTATTGTCATTTTCTTAATTTTTCGTGCACTAATCCTTTGGTATTGGAAAATTGATAAAATTGTTAAATTATTAGAAATAATTGCTCATAATTTAGAAGTTAAACTGAGTAAATCAGAAGAAGAAATAAAAACTGTTGAGGATAATAATGAAAAAACTAATTAAAAACATAATTTATTCTTGAATTAATCATTTTCTGATGATATAATACGAATAATTGAATATTGTTAGTTATCAAGAGTCCGGGGAGGGAACTGGCCCTAAGATCCGGCAGCAACCCTTTAAGGTAATTCCTTAAAGAAGGTGCTAAATCCAGTCCCTAAAAGGGAGGGATAACAGTCGATTAACTCTTTCTTTTTAGGAAAGGGTTTTTTAATTTTAATAAATAAAAATATGAACATTAAAACAGCAGAATTCGTTTCTCCAAAACATCCTGATAAAATCTGTGATCAAATTGCAGATAGAATTTTAGATCATTATCTTAAAAAAGATAAATATAGCCGAACAGCTATAGAAGTAATGGGTGGCCATAATCAAATCATTATTATTGGAGAAGTAAGAAGTAAAGCTAAGATAAATAAAAAAGAAATAGCTAATCTTGTATATAACTTAACAGGTAAAAAATACAACTTAACTATTAATTTAGTAGAACAAAGTCCGGAAATTGCACAAGGAGTAGAAATTGGCGGAGCTGGAGATCAAGGAATTATGATTGGTTATGCTACTAAAGAAACAAAAAGCTTAATGCCTTTAGAATATGAATTAGCAAGAAATTTATGTCAGAAAATTTATCAAAAATATCCTTTTGATGGCAAAACTCAAGTAACAATAGAGGGCAAAAAAGTTTTAAGAGTAGTTGCTAGTTTTCAAAATGTTTTACAAAAAGATTTAGAAAAATTAGTAAAATCTTTAATAAAATCAAAAGAATATTTTATTAATCCTTGTGGTGATTGGAATATTGGAGGTTTTGATGCTGATACTGGTTTAACTGGAAGAAAAATCATTATTGATAGTTATGGTCCAAGAATTCCTGTTGGTGGTGGTTGTTTTAGCGGCAAAGATCCTTCAAAGGTTGATCGTAGCGCTGCTTATATGGCAAGAAAAATAGCTGTAACATATTTAAAAAAATACAGAGCAAAAGAAGTTTTAGTTAAAATAGCTTATGCTATTGGTCAAAAGCAACCTTTGATGAAAAGAGCTTTAATTGATAATAAAGAAATGGAAATTCAGGAATTTGATTTAACTCCCCAAGGAATTATTAAATTCTTAGATTTAAGAAAACCCAT
>CAZMNE010000050.1:0-2928 GCA_964567645.1 uncultured Gammaproteobacteria bacterium | reverse complement strand
TAACAGCTGAAAGTTGTTCCTTATTTAATTTTTTTAATTCTTCTTTCATTTATTTCAAATTAATATCTACTATAATTTAATTATACCATTTTTAAAAAATAAAAAAAATGAACATCACACGATGTTCATTTTAATATAAAAATTTAATTGAGTTGAATAAATATTTTCTATCTTTATTTTTCTAAAAAGATACTAAGGAGTACTTATTTATTCAGTTCTCAAGCAACGAACCGAATAACCAATAGTCTGATCGCCATCGACACGATCAACTCCGGAGAGATATAATTTCAAGTAACGGTACCAAGAACTAGAATCACTCCCAGATGATGACCAGAAGCCAGCGCCACCTCCGAGACCACTGAAATCACCAAAGACCAGACGGACACCGGCTGGCAAAGTTGTAAAGCCAGAGCTATTATTGCCATCCCAAGTAGCTGATTTTAAAGCAAATCCTTCTTGTCCGGCTGTAACCTCTCCATCACTTACTAACCAATTAGTTAAAGTAGTCCATTCAGCATCAGATGGTACATGCCAACCTGTTGGACAAACGCTTGCTTGGTTAACTGCATACCAATTATATAATACTCCATAGGTAGAATAATTGCTTTCTAATTTAGCTGTATCTACATCACTTCCGTCATAACCATAAACACCATAACCAGGTGATTGATTAGATCCTTGAGTACCAAATTCCGCATTACTATGAACAGCTGGCAAATAGGCTAGGTTTTCTTGAAACCAACATTGATCACCGATAGCTACGGTGTTATATACATTACTATCTCTGTCATCAGTGATAGGGTCACCACAAGCCCAAGCTGGAGTTGGAGGAGTGCTTGGAGTAGAAGAAATACTTGATGATGGAGGTGGAATATGTGGTAAATAAAGATTTCTTTCTCCAATAATATTTACAATATTACCATATATAATTTGATCATCTTCAGTAATAACATAGGCTCTCACAAAAGGATAAGAACCAGGAATTAAACCAGTAACATCTAAACTATAAACATCATTATCTGAATTAATAGTTGAAACTAATTTTTTTTCATTACTATCTATAGTTGGAATTAAATTAGTATCAGAAAAAATAGTAAAGTCATAAAGTACTCCCTTCTCTTTAACAATAATATTATTTGGATTACTTAAAGTAGCTGAGACTGAAACAATATGGGAGAAATTATTCATAGGGGCTATTGGATTAGTGGTCAAAGAAATTTCATTTACAGTTATTTCTTCTGAGATATCTCCCTCTTCCTTAATCTCTTCTTTTATTCTGTCTACTAATTTAGCAATAAAACTACATTCCGCTAACATTTTGGTTTTATCTAGAACAGAAATAGTATTTAAATCAGTATTAGTAATTCCTAGAGCTAATTTTTTCATAACAGAAAAGGCTTTATCTGGTCTTCCTAAATAATATGCTTCTAGATTAACAGGATTAACATAATAGGCTTTTCCTTGTTGTTCTACGGCTAATAATACTTTACCAGATAATCTAGTCGGAAATTTATTATTATTATCTTGTAAATATTTATTTAGATCATTATTTGATATTCCTAAACCAACAGAATCCATAAGACAAAAAACATCATAAGAAGATTCCAATTGAACTCTTTGATTATTATTATCAGGAGAAACATACCAAACCTGACCATTATCTTCTACTTGTAATAATATTCTACCTGATAGTCTAGTAGCAAGTGGTAAATCAGCTTTAGAAGAAGTAGTAGTTATTATTACTATAATAGTTAGAAGAGATATAGCTATCAGAGATAGGGTTAGAGAACGGAGAGAGAATTGTTTTTTCATATGATTGTTTTATATATTATATTATTAAAAAATAATATAATTTTTTTTATTATTATTTATTGTATTTAATTAATTATTTGTTTATATCTATATTATATATTATTTAATCGCTTATATCAATTAAATATATAATTTATATTATAATTATATCACCCCCCCCCGGAGGGTCAAGGGGTTTTATTATTTTATTTTTAAAATATTAGATATTTTTTTATTATCCTTAATGTCGCCAATGATAGCTAAATTTAATCCATTATTATTAAATAATTTTTTAGCCACTCTTTGAATATCTTGGGCTGAAACTTTTTTAAAATTTTTCAATGTTTCTTCTGGTGATAAAAATTTATTTCTAGTTATAAATTGTTGACCATACCAAGAGGTAAAATCATCAGTCCCCTCCATTCCCACAACAATCTTGCCAGCTAATAAATCTTTAGCTCTTTTTAATTCTTTAGAACCAACTAACTCTTCTTTCAATTTTTGATACTCACTTAAAATAACTTGGAGAGATTCTTCTAATTTAATTTTAGGTACTCCGGCTGAAACAACAATATATCCACTATCTGTATAAAACTCGGTTGAGGCCCTTACAAAATAGGCTAATCCGCGACGTTCTCGAAGCTCAATAAATAAACGAGAGCTCATTGATCCTCCTAAAATTATTGATAATAATTTTAAAGCTGTTTCATCTTTATGATTAGCTGGGAAAGCCCTAAAACCTAAAGACAAAGTTATTTGATCAGTTTTTTTCTTTTTTATTTTTAAAGTTGGCTTGGTTTGTTTTTCAATTACCTTAACTTTATTTTTATAATTATTTTTAGGAACCTTAAAAAATCCATCTTCTAAAGTTTTTTTAATTTCTTTTTCCGAAAAATTTCCAGCTAAAAATATGGCCATGCTTTTAGTTCCGTATTGACTATTAAAATATTTTATAAAATCCTCTCTCTTAAATCCTAAAATATTTTCTTTAAAACCAATAGTGTCCCAACCAGCTGGAGTATCACCGTACAAACAATTTTCAAAAACATCTTCAATATGCATTCGAGGATTATCTTCATACATATTTAATTCTTCAATAATAACACCCTTTTCTCTTTCTATTTCCTCGCTATCAAA
>CAZMNE010000049.1:0-2986 GCA_964567645.1 uncultured Gammaproteobacteria bacterium | reverse complement strand
AAGACGGCCATGTGACCATCTTGTAATTTAAGAAACGGTCTTTAAGTCTTCTATGCAATAATAACAATAAAATGAAAAATTATCAATAAAATGAGACCCTGTGGCTATAGGACGATGTTGGAACCTATTTAGCCTTGGAAATTGAATAATGTTAGTCCCTATTGAGAGTAATTTAATAGACTACAAGAGTTGATCAATTATTTGGAAAACAAACCCAAAAAAGAGAAAGATTCCTGCACAAATAGCATTATCTCTTTGTATGATTTTATCCCGAACTGCCGGTAATTTTAATTTTTCTTTATGTGTTGAACCAGAAAACCTTGAAACATTAAGTCGAATAATTTCTTCATCTGAAATTATAAAAAATTCTACTAATAATAAACTACCAATAATATTTAAAACCATACCAGTTATTGTTAATTTATTATCCATGCCAAGATAAGTTCCTATTACAATAACTACTACAATAACTATAAGTAAAATTGTTATCTTTGACCAATTTTTTTAATAAATTTCATTATTTTTGTCATAGATCTATTTGTATTATGGTTTTCCTCTTAGATTTCCACTACTAGATATTGGTATCGGGACAATGTACCACCTTGTACTACTTCTTTTTATTAATTTGTTAGCCTCATCAACCTTTAAGTTATAAAAGTTTGTACTTTCTGTATATTTGCTAAGTTGAGAATTATACTGGTTTAATAAACTATTATATTCACAAACCTTAATATTATAGGTATCTATTAAATATTCTTCTCCTAAATCTATTCTGCGTTTATAATTAATTAGAGAATCTTCCAAAGATGAAATTTTCAATTCCAAACTCTCTAATTGACTCTCTGTATTTTTGATTTTGACAGATTCGCTATTAAGCCAACTCTCAATTTTTTTTATTTGCTCAGTATCTTTTCTGTAATAAAATTCTTGCCAACTCCATAGGATAAGATTAATCACAACAAATACAATAATAATAGTTATAATTGCTTTTCCTGAATCCATATTGTTTTTTTTAATTTTTTCTTCTATAAATCATCTGTATTTCTTGACAATTTACCTTTAAGCCAAGAAAAAATATTAACAATAAAAATAATAGTAGGTATAATCAAAACTAATCCTATGCCTAACTTCCAATCGCCAGTAATAGGTTTTGACATATTATAAGTAATCTCTATAACATTAGCGGTAATAAAAAAAGATAAAATAGGAACACCAACTCCATATAATAAAAGCCACAAAAAATGCTTCCATCCTTTGGATATCTCTTGTCCATATTGCATTAATTCCCAAAATCTAATAAAAGCGAAACCCAAAAGATAAACAGCAATCATGACTAATGCAGGTACGAAAAATAAATAAATTAACCAAGAACTAAACCAAATAGAAGGGTGAACAGTATAATAAAAACCAGCCAAAGAGACTAAAATACTAGCATATATAGCAATAATAGCGGTCGATAAAAATGAGTAAATAATAAGCGGAAAAATCCAAAAGTAATGAAACCATCTAATACCAAAAATGGTTAATCTATTTTTTTCTAAATCTAGATCTATTTCTGGTGAATAGTATTTTTGCCCTAAATATCCACCCAATATACTAACAAGAATTACTGAAATAAAACTAATGGAAGTATAAAGTTGTGCTGGAATATTCCCAATATAAAGATTTTCTTTTCCAATAATAGCAAGATAAAAAACAAGACCAAGTAAAATAATCGAAAAAGAATTTGCTAATAATCCAACTAATATTCCTTTTTTTCTTGCTAAAAAACCAGCTACAACACTAGCGAGAAACATTACTAAAACAGTTAAAATTAAAGAAAGAATTGTGGAATTAGCATATATTTCATATCCTTCTTCAATGCCTACTTTTTTAATAATAGAAAATATTCTCGGGATGGTATATTCAAATGACTGAATAGAATATCTCCCTAGAAGAAATCCAAAAAATGCAGTACCAATAATTCTCCACTTTGAGGTTTTAATTTTATCTTTCTCCATGGTTTTATTTTTTCTTTATTTTAAATAGTGAAATCATAAACATTATCGCCACAATAAAATCAATTACTACCCACGTTTCTTTTACTAAATGGATGGGAACAATAGGATTAAAAAGAATAGCTATAATGGCCATTATCCAAACCCAGATTCTTTTTTCTAATTCAGAAGCTATATAGGCAATAAAAACAGCAATGCCAGCTATTAGCCATCTTAAAAGTTGATAATATCCATAAGGCCATATTGATGGAATTGCTAATAATAAAGCGATTATGCATAAAACTGTAAGTATATTTTTTATTTTAATACCATCATTCATGATATTTTTATAATAAAAAATGTCTTTAAAAAACATCTAAATTTCCAGAAAGATTATTTGATTAATAATTGCTTTTCTGTATGACATAATTATTTATTAATTAAAATTCTATACTTATTGATAAATTGAGTCAAACTATCATTTACTACTTCTATGAGACTATAGAACGACGTTGGAGCCTATTTAAAAGTTAATATATTATAATTATTAACTATCTCTATCTTGAATTTGCTTTTTTGCATTTTCTGGAAGCTCTTCGTAAAAACTATCAATTCAAAGAGCTTAAAAACTAATTTTGGGTTCTCTTCAAGGTTAATTTCTCCCGGATGAACAGCATTATTTCCACTAATTCGCAAAATATCTAATGATTTTTGAATTATAGGATTTAAACCTTTTTTAACAAGATTTTTTATACCTAAGATTGCTTATAATAAGCTGTATAGCATTAAAAGAAAGCCGATTCCCTTCCCTATAAGTACTATCATTTCTTTAAATTTATAGTTGATGATCGTTTAGTATTAATATTTGAGCTATCTATTTTTTAACCCAACGTTCCGTGTAATCTCGTATAGGGGACATAGATTCGAACCATTAGGGTTTTCCAATCTAGTTTTTTTTGAACAAAGTTCGAACTTTCTTTGATCAAAATCCGAAAAGTGAAAATTGGCGG
>CAZMNE010000048.1:0-3042 GCA_964567645.1 uncultured Gammaproteobacteria bacterium | reverse complement strand
CCTCAATCTGAGACTGTTTGGCGCCAAGCTGACAAATATCATGTTCCTAGACTTTGTTTTATCAATAAGATGGATAAAACTGGAGCTGATTTTTATATGAGCTTAGAATCAATTAAAAAAAGATTGAACTCAAAGGCAGTGGCTTATCAATTGCCAATTGGAGCAGAAAATACTTTTTCTGGTGTTGTCGATATTTTAACAAAGAAGGCTTATAAGTTTGAAGGTTCTTTTGGGGAGCAAATATCTGAAATTCCTGTGCCAGAGGATATGAAAGCTAAAGTTGACGAGTATTATAATGAATTGGTTGAAAAAATAGTTGAGTTTGACGATGCTTTAACAGAGAAATATTTAGGAGGAGAGGAAATTTCTTTAGACGATTTAAAAAAGGCTCTAAGAATAGGAGTTATTTCTAATGGAGTTTATCCAGTTATGTGTGGAACAGCTTTACAAAACATTGGAATTCAATTAGCCTTAGATGCTGTTTGCGAATTTTTACCGTCTCCTTTAGATGTTCCTCAAATTGAAGGAACTGATATAAATGATGAAACTAAAAAAACTATTATTAAGGTAGATGATAAAGAGCCATTTACTGGGCTAGCTTTTAAAATTGCTACTGATCCATTTGTTGGAAAACTTTGCTTTGTTCGTGTTTATAGCGGGGTTTTGAGCTCTGGATCTTATATTGTTAATTCTTCTACAGGGAATAAAGAAAGAGTTGGTCGTTTAGTTCGCATGCACGCTAATCACCGAGAAGAAATTAAGGAAATTAAAGCTGGAGATATTGCTGCCGTTATTGGATTAAAGGACACCACTACTGGAAATACTTTATGTGACGAAAAGAGACAGCTTTTATTAGAGTCAATTACTTTTCCAGAACCAGTTATCAAGATTGCTGTTGAACCAAAAACAAAAGCTGATCAAGAGAAGATGGGTATTGCCTTGAATAGACTGGCCGAAGAGGATCCAACTTTTAGAGTTGAAAGTGATGAAGAAACTGGACAAGTTTTGATTTCAGGAATGGGGGAATTACATTTAGATATTTTAGTTGATAGAATGAAAAGAGAATTTGGGGTGGAAGCTAATATTGGTAATCCCCAAGTTTCTTATCGTGAAACTATTAAAAAAGAATCAGAGGCTGAACATAAGTATGCTAAACAATCTGGAGGACGTGGTCAATATGGACATTGTTATCTTAGGGTTGAACCACAGGAGGCTGGTAAGGGTTATGAATTTGTTGACGAAGTTAAGGGTGGAGCTATTCCAAAAGAATATATTCCTGCAATTGAAAAAGGTGTTAAAGAGGCTATGCAAAGTGGAGTTTCGGCTGGTTATCCAGTAGTTGATGTTAAGGTTACAGTTTATGATGGATCTTATCATGAAGTTGATTCATCAGAAATTGCCTTTAAAATGGCAGCTATTTTTGCCTTTAAAGATGCTTGTCAAAAAGGTAGTCCAGTATTATTAGAGCCAGTTATGAAAGTAGAGGTTACAACCCCAGAAGAGTATATGGGAAGTATTATTGGAGATTTAAATGCTAAAAGAGGTCAAATTGAAGAAATGACCGAAAGAGGAAATGCTAAGGTTGTTTTAGCTAAAGTTCCTTTAGCTGAAATGTTTGGCTATGCTACTTCACTTCGATCTATGAGTCAAGGAAGGGCTAATTATGTAATGGAATTTTCTCACTACAATGAAGTGCCGAGAAATATTTTAGAACAAATTAAGGAAAAAGCTGAAAAATAAATTAGAAAATATAATTATAAAAAACGAACCCGTAGGGGTTCGTTTTTGTTTTTTTAAAATAATATTTATGTTATAATTAAATTGAATTTATAATTATAATTATTTTAAAATGATAAAAATAAAAAAAGGCTTTACTTTAATAGAATTAATAATAGTTGTCTTCATAATTGGCTTATTAGGGACTATTGTTACCATCTCTATTTCTGGAGCTAAATCTAAGAGTCGGGATGTAAAAAGAATTTCTGAAATAACTAATCTTCAAATTGCTTTAGATAATTTTAATATAGCTGAAGGTAGTTATCCAGAATATTTAAATCCCGGGGAACCTCTTATTGGTTCTACTACGGGGATTGTTTTTATGTCTAAAATACCAGAAAATTTTTCATATTATAATTTAGACTGTTACGTTGATGGATATGAATATTTTTATGACGTGATTGAAAATAAATATAAAATTGCTTTTTGTCTGGAAGGAAAAATAGATAATTATTCTTCGGGGTCTAAATGTGCGATGAATAATAAAATATATAATAATGCTTGCGAAGATAGCTCTTTCGTTTGTGGAGCGCAAATAGCTGATAGTGAAGATAATATTTATGACACAATTTTAATTGGAGATCAATGTTGGTTTGTTCAAAATTTAAATATCGGAGAGATGATTTCAGGAACCTCTAGCCAGACAGATAATGGTGTTTATGAAAAATATTGTTATGGAAATAATTCTGATAATTGTGATATTTATGGAGGACTATATCAATGGACTGAGCTAATGAATTATTCAACTTCTACCAGTCAAGGCTTGTGTCCAAGTGGTTGGCATATTCCAACTGATGCTGAATTTACAACTTTAACTGATTGGCTAGTAAGTGATGGAGGGGTTATAGCTGGACAAGAAGGAATTGCCTTAAAATCAGTTACTTGGGATGGTGATAATAGTTCAGGTTTTACAGCTTTGCCAGCCGGTGGCCGTGAGAGCGATGGTGTCTTCAGTCTTCTCGGTGATTACTCTAACTTTTGGTCATCATCTAAGAATAATCCTGGTGATTCTTGGATCCGTCGCTTGGGATCAGGTTTCTCCGTAGTTATTCGTTACTTTGTTGGTCAGACTCGTGGTTATTCGGTTCGTTGTATAAAAAATTAATTGTTTATTTATGATCAATAATGTTTTTAAAAATAGAAAGGGTTTTACTTTGATGGAATTATTGGTAGTTATTTTTATTATTACTTTGATTGGATCGTTGGTAACAGTTTATTTTTTTCAGATTAGAAAAAATGTTCGAGATAGTAAAAGACTTTCTGATA
>CAZMNE010000047.1:0-3303 GCA_964567645.1 uncultured Gammaproteobacteria bacterium | reverse complement strand
CTCACTCCTTTTATTTTTATCCTTTTAAACCTGTTAGAGTTATGCCTTCAATAAAATATTTTTGCCCCACAAAGAACAAAATTATTATAGGCAACATAACTACTAACGACGCAGCCATTAAATAATGCCATTGCCCGGAATACATTCCTACAAAGGTGGAAAGACCTACCGCCAACGTATATTTTTCTGGAGAATTCAAATAAATAATTGGACCAAGTAAATCATTCCATGTATTCATAAAAGTAAAAATTCCTACTGTAATAAGGGCAGGTTTAGAGATAGGAATAATTATCTTCCAAAGCACTTGCCACGGAGTTGCACCATCAATATAAGCTGCTTCATCTAATTCTACAGGGATGGTTGAAAAAAACTGTCTAAGCAAAAATATATTAAACATTCCTCCTCCAAACCAACTAGGTATTATCAAAGGAAAATAGGTGTCCACGAGACCTAATGATTTCCAAAGTAAAAAGGTCGGTATGAGAGTAACTGCATAGGGTAACATTAGAGAAGTTAATAGAATCACAAACCAAAGGTCTCGTCCTTTCCATTTCAAATGGCTAAATGCAAATGCTGCCATGGGGGCGGTTATTAATACCCCTAATTCAACAAAAAAAACTATAATGACAGTGTTTAGAAAGTATCTACCAAATGGGACTGATGTCAAAGCCTCTGGAAAGTTAGACCATCTCACAGGTCTTGGAATCCATTCTGGGGGCATAATGAAAATTTGAGTAATATCCATTAGGGCGCTTCTCACTAGCCAAATAAACGGAAGTACAAAAAAAATTGCCCCAAATACTAATAGTACATACGTTATAGTTAAATTAATAATTTTTGCTTTCCGTTTTGTCATCCTTTTCCACTCCTTCATTTATTTGCTTCATAGTACACCCACCTAGAAGATGTCCCAAAAACTAATAATGTAAAAACTAAGATTATTAAGAACAAAATTGTTGCTATTGCTGAAGCATATCCCATTCTTTGATAGAAAAAAGCATTATTATATATATAATAAACTGCAAACATTGTTTGATAATTCGGACCACCTTGTGTCATAAGATAAGGTTGAACAAAAGCCTGAAAAGATCCTATCAAACCCATAACAATATGAAAAAATAGTGTAGGAGTCATCATTGGAATAGTAACATGAGCGAATCTAGCCCACCATCCTCCACCATCGATTTCAACAGCTTCGTACAATTGCCTAGGTATACCTTGTAAGCCCGCAAGAAAAATGATCATCGTTTGCCCCATGCTCCATACACTCATTAAAATAAGAGAAGGGACCGCCGTTGCTTCTCCATAAATCCATTCACTTCCTGGTAATCCTAATAGTCCTAATGTGTAATTTAATAGTCCAAAATTTGGATTGAATAACCACATCCATACTGTGCTACTGGCTACAAGTGGGATTATTGCGGGAAGAAAATATAATGCTCTAAAGATGGACTTAAATTTAATTTGTTGGTTCAATAATAAGGCAACTATAAAAGCACTTATTCCGCTAGCTATGACGCTTCCTATCGCAAAATAAAAAGTGACTCCCATAGATTTTTTAAATATAAAATCATCAAAAAATAATTCTTTGTAATTGGAAAAACCTATAAATTGAGGAGAACTTCCTACTTCCCAGTCTGTAAAGGAAATTACAAAGTTAGCTATCATTGGTCCTACTTGCCATAAAAAGAAACCTAAAATCGCAGGAAGAACAAGAAATATAGCCCATCTCGTTTGCATTTTTTTCAAATAACTTCACCTCTCTTGTACTAAGAATTAGGTCCCCCTTTTCATAATTTATTCTTTGTAAGATTAAAATATTATAGAATTTGTTTTAACTTTAGTAGGGGGACTTTTTGATGGTTCGACTGTTATTTTGTATACTTATTAACTTTCAAATACGAATAAGACTATTTGTCATATCTTCCTTCTAAGTATGGTTCTATCTTTTTTGCAACATTTTTACATGCTTCTTCTGCGGAGATTTTTCCGGAAAATAGCAGTTCAAATTCTTGATACATTATGTCAGCGACAAGTTTATAATTTATTAGATAATTCTCAGAAGAAACTCGTCCGTAATCAAGTACATAGTCAATAACCGCTTCTTTATATTCAGGAGGATGTATTCCCGGAGTCAACCATTTTTCTATATATTCTGGCTCTGTATACCACTTTTTCTGAAGAGGCATCCATAATCCAGATTGTATTAGGGGTAAAACTTTTTCACTATCTATCGCCCATTTATACAATTCCCATGTAGCTTTTAAAACATCAGAATTTCCTTTTACTGCATCCGTAAATATAGCATTTGGAGATCCGAGTATAAAAGCTATAGGTTCTTTTATATATGGAAGAGGGGCAACACCCAACTTTAATCGTCCTTGTTGCTCCATCTTTCCTAAATCCAATAATGTCCATTGACCAGCCAAAACCATTGCTACTTGTTTTGTTTGCAGTGCAACATAAGAAGCTGGTAACCCAGATATTTGGGAAGAACTAGGTGCTACGTGATACTTATGAATTAGATCAGATATTAATTGAATAACTTCTATAACTTCCTTATTTGTTACAGTTGGAACTTTTCCACTTTCATCAACTATGTCCCCTCCATTTGACCATATTAAAGGTAAAATTGTATTTATCTCATTAGGAACCATAACTCCATAGGTTTTTATTTTTGAAGGATCAAACCCTTCCTCATTTGGATGCTTACCGTTCCTATCTGTTGTTAATCGGATAGCGGTTTCAAGAAATAAGTCCCATGTCCATTTTGTTGGATCTGAAGGAGGATAGGCGACATTATTATCGTCAAAAATTTCTTTATTATACCAAGTTACCATTATTTCATTTGCAAGTCTTACACCTGCTACTTTATTGCCATGATCTGAATACACCCAAACAGTATCGAGGTAATCATCGGGATCGAAAGTTGGATCATTTCTAATAAATGAATTAATGTCATATACAACATTTTTCTCAGCCCACTCACAAGCTTGATAACCAACTAGTTGAGCTATTTGTGGTGGATTCCCTCCCGCAACCATACTCGCTATTTTTTCATCATAATTAGCAGGAACATGTAAGGCTTTTACTTTTATTCCAGGAAAGACATCCTGATATGCTTTTTCAAATTCTGTTAGCATATTTTCTTGTGCTACTCTTTCTTCTGGACTTCCCCAATACATATAAGTTAATTCTACAGCTTTTCCAAACAAACTAAAACTTAATAAAAGAATAGTAATAGTTAATAACAGTACTTTTCTCTTCATTCCTTCCACCTCCATATAATTAATGTGTTTCTCA
>CAZMNE010000046.1:0-3537 GCA_964567645.1 uncultured Gammaproteobacteria bacterium | reverse complement strand
GCTGGTATGCACTTTGGTCATCGTACTAATCGTTGGCATCCAAAAATGGAACCATTTATTTTTACTAAAAAAAATGGTATTTATATTATCAATTTAGAAAAAACTCAAGAGCAATTAAAATTAGCTCTAGAGTATATGATAAAACTTATTAAAGAAGATAAAACCATTCTTTTTGTGGGAACTAAAAAACAGGTTAAGGTTTCTATGAAAAAAATGGCTGAAGAAGCTAAGGTTCCTCATATTACTGGAAAGTGGATTGGGGGACTTTTGACAAATTTTTCTATTATTAAAAAATCTATTAAGAAATATCAAGATTTAGTTAATGATCGTGAAAGTGGAAAATTAAATAAATATACCAAAAAAGAACAATTAGATTTTGATCGAGAAATTAAAAGACTAGAAGAGAGGGTCGGCGGTTTGGTGGGCTTAACAAAATTACCGGATGCTATTTTTATTTGGGATTTAAAGGAGGAGAGCACTGCCGTAATTGAAGCTCAGAATAAAAATATTCCAATTATTGCAATTTGTGATACTAATGTTAATCCTGATTTAGCTGCTTATCCAATACCAGCTAATGATGATGCCACTAAAACAGTTGATTTAATTTTAGACACTATTAAGGAAAACTTGATTAATGCTAAAAATGTAAAATTAGATTAATTTATTATTTGATAGTTTTAACTTATAATTAATTAAAAATAAAAATATGGAAAAAATAAAAGAATTAAGAGAAAGAACTGGAGCTGGAATGGTTGATTGTAAAAAAGCTTTAGATGAAGTTGGGGGAGATTTAGAAAAAGCTATTGAAGTTCTTAGAAAAAAAGGAATTGCTAAGGCAGCTAAAAGAAGTGAGCGCGAGGCTGGTGAGGGAATTATAAAAGTAGATACTAATTCTGATAAAACTGAAGCCTATTTAGTAGAATTAAATTCCGAAACTGATTTTGTAGCTAGAAATGAAAAATTTCAAGAATTAGTTGAAAAAGTAATGGATGTTGTTAAAGATAATAAACCAAATAATGCCGAAGAATTAATTAAAATGGAATTAGATGGAATTACTGTTGAAGATCAAATTAATACTTTAAGTGGAGTTATTGGGGAAAAAATTGCCCTAGGTAGAGTGGCCGTTGTTGCTGGTCAAACTGTCTCAGCCTATTCTCATTTAGGTGGCAAAATTGGAGTTTTAGTAGCTTTAGATCAATCAGGCAAGGAAGATTTAGCTGGTGATATTGCTATGCATATTGCAGCTGCTAATCCTCGATACCTAGAAGAATCTGAGGTTCCAGCTGAAGAATTAGAAAAAGAAAAAGAAATTTATCGTGAGCAATTATTAAAAGAAGGTAAACCGGAAAATATGATTGATAATATTATGCAGGGTAAGGTTAAAAAATATTACTCCGAAGTTTGTTTAGTTGACCAAGAATATATTAAGGATGATAAGAAAAAAATCAGAGATATTTTGGGAGATGTTAATATTATAAAATTTGTTAGATATTCTCTATAATTTTTAAATCATGAAAATAGCACAAGTACAATTTGTTTCTTGGGATAAAAAATATAATTTTAGTTTTTCTAATTTGGAAAATCTAAAAGTGGGGGATTATGTTGTTGTAGAAACTGAATTTGGCCAGGAAATTGGTAAGGTTTTTGATTTTAAGGATATTTCAGAGATTAATAAAGAGGAAGAAAGTGATATCAAGTCAATTATACGATTGGCCGAGGAGAGTGATTTGGCTAAAATGGTTTCCGAAGAAGAAAAAGAATCAGCTTTGGAATATTGTCGACAAATTATTAAAAAATATGACTTACCAATGAAATTAATTGATGTTCATTTTTCTTTAGATAAAAATAGAATTAATTTCGCCTTCTATTCTGATAATCGTGTTGATTTTAGGAGTTTAGTTAAGGATTTATCTTCATATTTCAAGGGCATAATTCGTTTAACTCAAATTGGTAGTCGCGATGAAGCTCAGGTGATGGGTGATCTTAGTCATTGCGGGAGACAATTATGTTGCCAGCGTCATATAAAAGACTTTTCTTCTATTACTTCAGAAATGGCCGAAGCTCAACAAGTTGTTCATCGGGGAAGTGATCGAGTTTCTGGAATGTGCGGGAAATTGATGTGTTGTCTTTCGTATGAATATGAGGGCTATGTTGATTTGTCTAAAAAATTACCGCCAATTGGCACTCGCGTTAATGTGGATGGTCGCCGTGGTGAAGTGGTGGGGCATCATGTTTTAAAGCAATCAGTTGATGTATTTTTTAAAGGAGAAAAACAAGGCGAAAACGGAGTAGTGGTAGAAGTTGATATTAATAGGCATAAGAAAAAAGCGTCTTAATAAAATAAATTGATATAAAATAGGTCCAGTTAGGACCTATTTTTTGTTTTTTATAAAAATATGATATAATTTTAATAACTTTAATTAAAATTAAATAAAAATAAAATTATGTCTAAAAAATTAAACATTGCTATTAATGGTTTTGGTCGTATTGGCCGAGCTGTTTTTAAGGTTATTTTAGAAAAATATCCAAATTATAAAATTGTGGCTATTAATGACTTAACTGACACTAAAACCTTAGCTCATCTTTTAAAATACGATTCTGCTTATGGTGTATATAATCAAAAAGTTTCTTGTAATGAAAAAAATATTATTGTTAATAATAAAAAAACACCAGTTTTATCAGAGAAAGACCCTAGTTTTCTTCCTTGGAAAAAAATGAAGGTTGATGTTGTTCTGGAGTGTACTGGTAGATTTACTAATAAAGAAGGCTTGATGATGCATATTGAGGCTGGGGCTAAAAAGGTTATTCTGTCAGCACCAGCTAAGGGTGAAAAAAATGTTAAAATTATTGTTTTGGGAGTTAATGAAAAAAAAGTTAATAAAAAAGATCAAGTTATTTCTTGCGCTTCTTGTACCACCAATTGTTTGGCTCCGGTTACTGATATTATTAGGCAAAAATTTGGCATTAAAAAAGCTTTAATGACCACTATTCATGCTTATACCGCTGATCAAAATTTAGTTGATGGTCCTCATAGGGATTTGCGCCGAGCTAGATCAGCGGCCATCAATGCTATTCCAACTTCAACCGGAGCAGCTATTGCTACTAGTCAGGTAATACCTTCTTTAAATGGGGTTTTTGATGGTTTGGCCGTTAGAATTCCGGTGGTTGTAGGCTCAATGTGCGATGTGGTTTTTCTTTTAAAGAAAAAAACTACAGTTGAGGAAATAAATAATCATTTTTCTAAGGCTTGCGCTACTAAATATAAAGGGTTAGTAGAGGCTTCTTATGAGCCCTTGGTTTCTTCTGATATTATTGGCAATAATCATAGCGCTATTGTAGACCTATCATTAACCCGGGTCATCGGAGGTGATATGATAAAGGTAATTGCTTGGTATGATAATGAATGGGGCTATTCTTGTCGATTGGCTGATTTAATAAAACATTTATTTTAAAAATAAAATAATAAAATTTCTTGACCCTCTCTGTTCCAATTGCAGCAATTAGGGTTACATTCTGGGTTTAGATCTAATATAATAT
>CAZMNE010000045.1:0-3749 GCA_964567645.1 uncultured Gammaproteobacteria bacterium | reverse complement strand
CTGCGTTTTCGAAGGTTGTAATCCACTCCTGAGCACCGGCAATACCGCTCAGCTCAAAGCGGGTGACCTCACCCCATGTGATGAGGTGGTTAATGAGGCTCTGTGCTGTTTTCAGGTTGCTCAGGTTCATGTCATATCTTCCCAAATTAAATATTCCCTGACGTTACCAAGTTCCAATATTGCATCCCCAAGGCCGTCAATTTGCACGACTTGCTGTTCAATGCTGCGTAATACATGTGCTCTTCGCCAACAGGCTTCACCAAACCGACGCTTTCCATCTTTTGTAGCTCTTTGAAGACCTTTACATTCTCTGTCTTGGCATCTGCCTCTGTGTCTTCAAATGACGGGTCGAGATTGTAATCGTCATAGGCGGAAGCAAAATACTTGGTAATGTTTCTGAGGACAGTTGTTTCGATTGGCGGCGTTACACTTCTCAAAGAAACAAAGCGGGATACATTTGTTTTAAACACCGGGCGCTGAGCCCATGGCCCTAATGCGCGGTCAACATAGGCATAGACACTGCCGGGAGAGATATTGCCGGTTAAATCGGAACACCCGCCTTGCAAAGCATCAATCAGTAGAGCAGTAAAGACGCCTTGACCATTTTGTTCGCTGGAAGTCTCGGTGGGACGGCAAGCGGTTAGAACGGTTACCCCATCAGCAAGCTCCGCGTATTTGCCATCGGTCAGATTGGGCGAACCCATATTGCCTGAATAGCAGCAATCCAGAATAATGATTCTGTTTTTAGCCTTCGATTTGTTGGCCAGATTGAGAATGTCATCCATGGACACGCCTTCATCGTACTTCTTGAAATCCGTAGTGACGATATGCCCGCCATAAGAGCTGACAGTCCCGTGTCCAGCGAAGAAAAGAAGCGCTATGTCCGGATCTCCCTCAAACAAACTATCGATTTCCTGTTTCAGGTTTGAGCGGGTAATCGTGAGATCATTTGAGGTCATCAGCTTGACACTGAAATTGGGCGAACCATCGCTGTTCCGTTCCAGAACCGATTTCATTTCAGTCGCATCATTCACGCAGCCGGAAAGTGGGCAACTGGGATAATTGTCGATACCGACGATCAATGCTTTTCTCATGATACCCACCTCCCTTTATAGGCTATCAAGCCAGTTAGAAATATTGGTCCAGGTCCAATTCACTATTTTCACATGCTTTAATTCAGCAGGAAGAGTGGCCGGTTTATTTGACGAGTTACCCCAAATACCAAGTCGTGGCACATCTTCTTCTCCGGCACAGTTGATTTCCCAGAGCTGCCCGTCGGCATTCTTTGTGTTTTTGGTAATGATGATCAGCATACCGTCACAGCCCTTGATCTTGCGGCGACAGTTGGTTTTCCATGCATAATCCCATGGGTCTTTCACCGACATGTCCACAAACTCGAATGGTGAATTTTCATTTTTTGCCTGCCCAACCAGCAGGTCTCTGAGGTTTGCGTCTTCAATCGCAAAACTGATGAATATCCGTTTTTTACTCATTGCTCGACTCCTTGTTTTATTGTTTCAACGAACGCGTTTTGTGTGAAAATGCTCATCTCAAATGCCCTCCAGTTCTTTTTCGATATCCTCCCAAGTCGGAGCTTTGAGTTTGCCGGACAGAATGGCGTCGGTGTCCAGTTTTCCTTCAATCAAGGCCTCGACATCAGATTTGGCTTCATCTGTCAGGGCATAGGCTCTAATTCGGCAATGTTCAGCTCGGCGAATCAGCTGTTCTATCTGCTCTTCTGCATCGTCCGGGATCTTGGGTATTACTATATTTTCAACATCAGTTGGGTATAGGTGTGCCGAGGTCCCTCTGATCTGTTGCTGAAACGCAGCATAACCTTCTTTTGACCGGAGGTAGATAAGGGCTGCAAACGGGTTGATATGTTCTCGTTGAAAACGAATTACAAGCGTTTCCGACGAAGCCACTGCGTGATGGTTTGAACGACAATAAATATCGACCTGCTGGCCGATGTAGTATTTTTGGTGAGCGTCCTTACAAACAATAATGTCACCATCTTTTAAAAGACCCTTTTCAGACTTGCTGATAGTTCCGAAAAGACGATTGCTCCAGTTGAGCCCTCTACTTGTTAGGTTAGCAACTCGAACGATCTCACATAAACTATCGTCGTTACCCTTATCTGATGGCGTCTTGCCCGAAAATGACTCTCCAAATTCCCCGACCCGAACATGCCCGTTTTTATTTTTCCGAACCCTATCTCTCATAGAGAGTAAGTCGTTTCTATAAAACTCTGGATCAAGTCTATCGTTGTCTAATACACCAATATCGGTGGTGGCGGTAAAGCTACCAGCAAGGGAGATTGTTGTGGCAGACCAGTATTTATTGAATACACGTTGAGCTTGACTCTCGCATCTATCCGCCTCTTCGCGACAGTTTTCAGCGGTTTTAACTTTGTTCCCTACATAATCTTGTGTTTTAGGGTCAGGCAAGGGAACTATAAAGGCTTTAATCGTATCAAGGTCATTATACAAAGCGCCCGTATTGGATGAACCTCGCCTCTTCTGGAGCAAAAAAGCCCCTGATGTCATTACTGCGAGAAGGTACTTGCTGCTAACTGTTTTTTCATTGACTCGAATGATAAAAACACTGCCGTTCGCTATTGCTTTATCGTCAGTTTCAGGAAACATAGCGACAGAGTCTGACCTATCAATTGATGCCCCTTTAACGAGCATCAATATATCTCCTGTCTTTATTTGAGCCTTTTTAAACTGATCGTAATAATATTCTGGGACTCTTACCGCCTCCGATAAATTAACTGACATTGATTGAAGGTCAGTTCCTCTAATCAAAGCAATACCATCTGATGCATAATCAACAGAATCAGGGAGCGAACCATAATTCCCTTTCTTATAGAGCGAACCCAGCCGGGCATAAGGAACTCTGCCATTCAGCAAATTGCTTTCATTCTTCAAATAGGTTGGCTGAAAGCAACCTGCATCCATCCGGCGCTCAATCATGGAGGCCGAGATAATTGTGGCAGCAGGTTTTTCCGACAATATTTTGAAATGGTTCATACTCATAGCTGCTCTCCACGAGTGTAAATATCTGCAATAGTTACCAAGTCGTTTCCGGCGGGATCTGGAATTTCTGTTTTTCCTTTTTTCAGATACCCCACATGCTCAGCCACGCCCATGAACACTGGTCCTTGCTTTTCCGATGCATGTTTCTTTTTTTGCAGGTAAATGAAGCTGGTTTTTGCACCGGTACCCGAGATGGCAAAGGTTTCCGTCGGCAGGCTGACGACCGCTTTTAGAATGGCTTTCCCGCCTAAAAATTCGCCGGTCTCACCATCCTTCGATCCTATGATGTATTCACGGATATAGGCATCACCCGAGTTGCAGAGAATGCCGTCCGGAACGACAATCAAGAGGCGTCCACCGGGCTTCAGTAATTGCAGGTTGCGATCCACAAAGAGCGCTGCTGGATCGGCCTTATCAATTGCCTTTTTCTTGCTTCGATCCCCAGCTTTCCATTTCCAGCCAAGTTCAAGGTCCAGCTCTTCTTTTCTCATCTTGGCGAGCCCCTTGGGATCATCATACTTTCCAGAGCCGAAAGGCGGATTGGTCAGGATCAGGTCAAATTTGCCCACCAGCTTATCCACATGGTTATCCGTAATGGAGTCGTCGACCTTCAGCAGCTGGCTGTGGTCCTCTCCATAGAGCAGCATGTTGATACGGGCCTTCTGGATGCTGCCTTCAGCCTGATCCGCCCCAAAGAAGCTGTGGCGCTTC
>CAZMNE010000044.1:0-4115 GCA_964567645.1 uncultured Gammaproteobacteria bacterium | reverse complement strand
TCTTTAGCAGAATCATTGATATTAGGATTTTCATCTTTTTTTAATAAAGAACTATCTGTTGATTTATTATTATTTTCTAGATTTTCTGGTGAATCCTTTTTTGATAAATTTTCCCTCATTGAAACTGGACGCGAATCTATTTCTGGACCTTTTCTATTTTTATCTAAATTTTTATTTCTCTCTGGAACATCAGAGCCTTTTTTAGAAACTTCTTTCTTATCTTCTTTTTTATTTTTTGCTAATTGACCAGCCACACCATCTTCATTGCCACCCGGAACTCTTTGATCACTTAAATTACTTTGATCCCTGTTTAAAGAAGCTCCTTTTTTATCTTGAGCTAATTTATCTGCTACATTATTTTCTGAAACACCTTGATTATTATTATCCAAACTAATAGCATCCTTTTTATTTACATCAAGATTGTCTCTAAGATTATCCGAAATTTCACCCGAACTATTTTTTTTTAAATTAGATAAAGTCTTTTTTACAGCCGGATCCTTAGATAATGTTTTTTCAAGAGCATTTTTAACTTTTTTTTCAAAACTATTTTTTACCTTTTCCTCTGTTTTTTCTTCAATTTCTTTGTTTTTTTCTGGCATAAAAATAAAAAATAATTCTAAAGGTTTTAAGATAAAAACAATTCTTCTTTATATGAATATTATACAATAAAAAAAATCTTTTGACAAATAAAAAAGGAGCTTATTATAGCCCCTTTACAAGGAATGTCTTTTTAGAATTTGGAGTTACGATGATCTTCTCATCTTTTATAACCTCTATCCCGTTTTCCCAAGGATTAATCTCTTCTTCCCTTATAATATTTCCCATAATATCTCTAACCTGATAGCAAGAAATGGGAATATTATTAACCTCAGGCAAGGAAAAGGTTTTAAGGGAAATACTAGTTTCTTTTTGGGGCCAAGAAATTTTAACAAAAATTTTTGTTAAAGTTTCTTGATTTTGAACCACAAAACCTCCATCAGAAAAGCTAGTTATAGCCAAGGGGGAAAAACCATAAATATCAGTTTCATATATTATGTTTTTTTCACCAGTGTTGATATTAACAGTAGCAATTCCGCCATCACCACTAACAACAACATAGTCTCCAACTGCTATTATAGAAGAAGAAAATTTACCAGAATTCATACTCCTTTGAGAAAAAATAATTCTCCAAGTAGTGTCATTTTCATAACAACCAATGTCGCCAGAAACATTTAAAAAATATACCTTATCATCACTTGAAAAAATTGATAATATATATTCACCTTTAATAACTGAAGAAATTTCTCCAGCCAAAGTTTCATTAATAGATATGTTTTCTTCTGCTCTATCCCCAGTCTCCATTGATCGTATTGAAAAATATTGAGCCATAATTAAGTGACTCAATAAAATCATCGTCAATATTAAAATTAATTTTTTCATAATAAAATTTTTAAAGTACTAACAAAATACTATCATAATTTATTAATTTTGTCAAATAATTTTAATAAATAAAAAACCCGTCTTTTTTTGACGGGTCGCTCTTGTGAGCTGGTGTGCCTATGAAGTTTTTATAAACTTTTTAGTAATAAGCCCTTCTTCACAGGAAAGTCTCAAGAAATATACTCCGTTGCTTAGTCCAGAGACATCTACATTAACTTTAAAGGAAGAAAATTGAGTAGTAGCAACAATTTTGCCATTAAGATCTAAGATTTCAATGGTTTTATCGTCAATACCAAATACCGGGAATTCAATGGTAAGATTATCAGTAGCCGGATTGGGATAAATAGCTAATTGTTCCACTGTTTCAGGGTCAATAGAAGATGAAATGGTCATCTTCACAAGACGACCGTCCTGAGTAGCAAAAAATGCTCTTCCATTAGCATAACTAGCGTCTCTAATATGCCTATTAACATCCCATTCTTCATAAACAAGATCTATAGCTCTAGTAGAAACGTTCATATGACGAATTCCGCCATAACCAGCCATGAAGATATTGTTATTGTCGGTAGCAAAAACACTATTAGCAAACCAAGACTTTTCACCATCAGGATATGCATGAAGCTGTTCCATGGTTTCGGTAGAATCGTCCCATTTATAAACATCACCAAAGGTGGACCATAAAAAGAAAGTATTTCCATCTATGGTTGTCATGGAATATCCACCTCTTCCCACCGGAAAAGTATAAACGGTTTCTACATTAGTGCCGTTAAAACGAATTAATCTTCCGCTGGAATAATCTATTGCTATTAACAAAATATTATTATCAGCTTGAGCATAAATTCCGTCTGGCATCCAACCATAATTAAAACCATAAAAAAGTTCGGTAAAGCTATTGCCATCATAATGATAAATACCTCCATATCTTGTGTCGTTATCGTTTAAGGCGCAAAGATAAACATTATTTTCGGCTAATACCGAAATACCCACAAAAGATCTTAATTCGGGTTTGGGGATAATCACCCAATTTTCAGCGGAATTATCCCATTGATAGAAGCGATAGAAGTTATCTTGGAACGCATAGAGAGTTCCATCTTCTCTCTCAAAACCACCAATATACCCCAGAGAATAATTAATGGGTTGAAGAACTTCGATTAGCTCTTCGCCATTATAGTAGCAAGAATAATTTCCTCCACCGGCAAAGCCCTTTTCACCTATCATATGAACAGAATATGTTCCTCTGTCAGGATTAGGGCTTTCAATTTCAGTAAAAGAATAGCTTTGACCAACTAAGCAATTGGTCAGGAATAACAATAAGATAATGATTGTTGTTTTCATGATTTGGTTCCTCCATTTTTATATTAATTTTTTAAAGTGCAATTATCTAAATATATACTATAATATTTTACAATATTTGTCAAATTAAAAACCCTCAAAACAAATTCTACAAAACTCACTTTGAAGAGGTTCAATATTATTTGCAGAATCCCCAACACAGCAATAGCTACAATTATCAACTCCAGACATATTTGCAAAACCACCCAACCCCTCACATTTATAGAATCCCCAATTATCAACCACCTTAACAAGGATTTGATAATCTCCTGAAGATAAATATTTGGTAATCCTATGAGGATTACCCTCGTCTGACAAACTATCAATGATAGATTGAGATATTATTCCAGTTGAACTAGCCCAATTAGAATTACTTTCTTTAATTCTTATCAATAGACTAGAAATTGGAACTTGTTCGGCATCAATATCGGTATTAAATGATAAGGTATAATATCCTGGATTAGTGATTCTATAGGTATCAGTATTCTCGAGTTTGTTATAAGTATTGCCATTAGAATCTGTTAAAAATATATTTTCAATTTTTGGATATCTAGCATAAAAACTAGTAGCAGTGCTTCGAGGGTTAATTCCACTATCTACAGAAGGGGCACTAGCGGGATTATTATTAACTCCAATTCCTGTAAAATTCCAATTCATTGAAATAAAATTACTAATACTAAAATCTGCTACAGTCTTTATTTTAACCCAAATATGTTTTAAATAATCTATAATATTAGGCCACTCCCAATTATTATTTCCTATAGAAGTAGCGCCATAATTAACTCCTGAAAGATCATAAAAACCCTGAACTGTTAAATCACTGGGGTCTTCTTCATTATACCCTAATACCATTATTCTATTTTTGTCTTCATCTAAATATAAGATACTACAAGTATTTTTAGGACCTCCGGCTATATTAGCTGTTCTACCAAAACTATTACATGAATAAGGAAATCCGTATTGTTTATACTTATCATCAGAATTATTACTCAAAGGACTTCCAGCATAAGCAGTATTTTCAATTAATTCATCTCCAACAAGTTTAATGGCACCAAAAGGAGCTCCCGGCAATCCTTTTTCATAATATTGGAAAACATTATCACCTTCATAATCTGGATCATTGTTTTTATAATCTAACATACTTAAGTTTGAATTAGTAACCCTTTTAACCCAAGGTGTTTCTCCCTGAACTATCTTAGTACATTTTGGAACATAATCTTCTATTTCCATTAAACACCCTTTTCCATCTACATCAGAAGTATTATTATGATCCAAATAATTACCTCCAACAGCAGCACATTCTATATCATCATAATCATAGGCTAATAATTTTAATTTTTTATCTTCTTCTGGCTCACTATCAA
>CAZMNE010000043.1:1165-4310 GCA_964567645.1 uncultured Gammaproteobacteria bacterium | reverse complement strand
AGAACAAATTTACAACAATCTGTATAATAAAGCAAAGGAAAACGCCGGAACACATCAGGGGGTGATTGAATTTTTTATTGCATTAATTAGCTCTCTCTTATTTGCTTTGCTTATAATTCACTATTCAGTTGCTAATCCTTTTTTAGCCTTATTGCCTTTGGTGGCATCTCTTATTCTTGTTATGTCCTCGAGCAGAGGTAAAAGTATCCGGAAAGTCTCCACTAAAACTGTTATTAAAGAAATGAGAAGGGTTGTAGAAATTGAGATTCAAAAAGCGCGGGAAAGTAATTTCTCATCTGATGAGCAAATTCAAAAACTTGAAGAAATAAAAAAAGATATTTCTGGTTGCTGATTAAGGTGTTTCTAAGAATATAAGGAGTTATAATTTAGCTCCTTTTTTATTTAAAATAGTTTTGCTTCAAATATTGTTTGTGATTTTAATTAAAAAAATTGAGATGAAAAACTCTTTTTTGTTTGAAGGTTAAAAGCATTTTAGACCCCAAGGTAGTTTAATATTTTCAATTTATATTAGTTTAGATTCGAGCTTCCTTGACAAATGTAATACAACTGTATTATTATATAAATATAATAATTAAATTTAAAAATATGCGACAAGTATTAAGTTTGTCATTGCCCCCACAAACTACAAAAGAAATAAAAAAAAGCGCTAAACAAAGAGGATTTGATTCTGTCTCTGGATATATTAAATATTTATTTGATTTAGATCAAGATTTGATTTCAGAAACAGAGCTTTTAAGTTCTATTAAATCAGCAAAAAAAGAGTATAAAGAAGGTAAGGCAATTACAGCAAAGTCTTTAGCTGAGTTTATATGATAATCAAAAAAGTATATTATTCTAAAAAATTCATAAAAGAGTTAAAAAAAATTCCAGAAGAGATTATTAAATTAGCCGTGAAGAAGGAAGTTGCATTTAAAAATAATCCTCTTCACCCCTCTCTTCGTTTGCATGAATTACACGGTAAATTTAAAGGAATATGGTCTATTTCTATAACCGGAAATTACAGAATTATATTTGAGCGTATGGATAATGGAGATATAATGTTTGTTTCTATTGGCAAGCACGATATATATAAATATTTATAATATAATTTTAGCTCTAACATCATCCACGACCTCAAACAAATTTACAAAATAGTATTTTTATGCTATTTTTTAATTATAATATAGTTTAAAAAATATTATGAAAACAATTAAATGGTTAGCCAGAATAATATCTTTAATGCTTTTAATTTTTGCTCTACCTTTTTATTTTGGTTATGGAAATCCGTTACCTTTTATAAATTTCAATTATTCTTTATGGGAAAATGTTTCTCTCGCTATGTTGCCTCTAATATTTGTTGGTTTAGCTCTGGGTTGGAAATATGAAAAATTGGCTGGTTTTTTAATAATTATTTCAACCTTAATAATTTTTTTATTAGGAATTATAACTAAGGCAAATCTTAGTGCTAACTTATTAGTTCCTTTGATTCCGGGGGTATTGTATTTAATAATTGGGTATAAAAAATAATTTATTTTAGAATATGTATAATAAAAAGATCTGTCTTTATTGGGCAGATTTTTTTATTACTCTTGACATTAGTGTTAGAATAATATAACATATAAATAGTTAGAAATAATTAACAATAATATGACTATTAAAAAATACAAAATTTGTCGTTTAGCAATTATCATATTGCTTTCTATGTCCATTAGTATTTCCATGACTATGGAAAATTATTATCTTCCTATTATTTTTACTATTAGCGCTGCCGCTGCAATGTATTATTGCAAAAAACAACTCAATGCTAAAAAGGTGATGGTTGATGAAAGGGATTATCAAATTGCGGGAAAAGCATCACGTTATTCTATTTATGTTTATTCTTGGATAGGAGCTATTGGCACCTTTGTTTTAATGGCTCTTTCTAGGGACAATCCAATTCTTTTTGACTTGGGTCAATTTTTGGCTTTTAGTGTCTGTTTTTTAATGTTGTTAAATGCTTTTTTGTTTAAATATTTAATTAAAAAACAAAATAATGATAAAGAATAAAATAAAAGTCAGGCGACTTGAGGCTAGATTAACTCAAGAAGAATTAGCGGAAAAAGTGGGGATTAGAAGAGAAACAATTGTTTTTTTAGAGCAGGGAAAATACAATCCATCCCTTAAGTTAGCCATGGATATAGCTAAAGTTTTTAAAATTAAGGTTGATGATTTATTTTTTTTCTAAGCTTCTGTTGACATAATATTTTAGTTGATATATAATTGACATATCAATTAAATATCAACTAAAATATTATGGTAAAAATAAATCAAAAAGTTAAACTCATTATTAATTTAGCTAAAACTCATTCCATTTTTGTTAAACGTTTTGAAGGGGGGCTGGGGAATGGTTTAGGTCTTAATGAGTTTTTAATTTTATTTCATTTAAACCAATCAATAGACAAAAAAATGCGTCGTATTGATTTAGCTGAAAAGATTGGCGTGACAGCCTCGGGTATAACTAGAATGCTTTTACCAATGGAAAAAATTGGTTTAGTAAAAAGTGATTCTTTTTCTGTGGATGCTAGGGTTAAGTTTGTAAGCATTTCAAGAAGCGGAGAAGAAAAAATTAAGGAAACATTAGAAAGGTTCAGTGATTTAATTGAAGAAATTTTATTTTCAATTAAAGACAGCGAAATAAAAAAAGTTTCAGATTTATTATTAGAAATAGGGGGAAAAATTTTGATAGCTTAATAATAATTTTATGAAGAAAGAAAAAACACAAATAATTTTAATTCATAGAGGCCAAACTTTTAAAAATCGTTGTGATTATCTAAATTTTTTAAAAAATATTGAAGTTTCCCTTAATAAAAAAGTTAAGTGGAGCGGGGAGTATTTAGACAAAGAACTAGGAAAGGATTTTGATATTATTAAACCCAGGATGCCCCTGGGATTAAATGCTAAATATGAAGATTGGAAAATATATTTTGAAAGATATTTTCCTTTATTAAAAGATAATATTATTTTAATTGGTAATTCTTTGGGTGGAATATTTTTAGCTAAATATTTGTCAGAAAATAAATTTCCTAAAAAGATTTTATCAGTTTATTTAATTGCGGCTCCCTTTGATAATACCTTGCCTAAGGAAGATTTAGTTGGAGGTTTTAAA
>CAZMNE010000043.1:0-1065 GCA_964567645.1 uncultured Gammaproteobacteria bacterium | reverse complement strand
AAAACTTTTGCTTAGATAATGGCAAACTAAAAATGATCGACTATGGAAGTCGTCATTGTAGGTCATTTATCTTGGAAAATTGGGAACAAATTCAAAATAATTTCCCAAGACCGTCTAAAGAATAGGCGGTTTTTTGTTTTTTAAAATTATAATCGAAGCATTGGCTTTCTATCTATTCGAAGAATTTTTTTACCTTCTAGCCAAAATTTTTTGTTGATAATATTGTAATAAGCAGCTATTCCAATCATTCCAGCATTATCGCTACGGAATCTTTTTTCTGGAATTAGATATTTTTTATTTGATTTTTTAGCTAATTTACCAACTTCTCTAATTATGTATTTATTATTAGAAACACCGCCGCCAATAATTATTGATTTTATTTCTGGATAAAGTTGTATGGTTTTTTTAAGCTTTGCTAAAAGGGAAGCGGAGACAGCATTAATAAATTCCCTGGAAAAATCATAAGACCAATCATTGTCTTTTTTATATTTTTCTCTGAGATCTTTAATCTTGTACAAGCAGGCTGTTTTTAATCCAGAAAAACTAAAATTTAAATCCTTGGAGTGAATCATGGGAATTGGTAATCCAAATCTACCCGCAATAGCTGATTTGGGTTTTTTGTCATTTCTTTCTTTTATTCCCATTTCGGTATCAGACCATTTTTTAGAGGCTTTATCAGCTAACATGGTCAAAATTGGCCCACCGGGGTATCCAATGTTCATCATTCGAGCTACTTTATCAAAAGCTTCTCCAGCGGCATCATCAAGAGTTTCCCCAAGTATTTTGTAGTTATTTATATCTTTAACATAAATTATCTCCGTGTGATTGCCTGAGATTAATAATCCTAAGGCTGGAAAAATATTTTTTTCTTCTTTATCTAAAATAGCTCCATTTCCTTTTTTATTAAGGATGAAAGAAGCTAATAAATGTCCTTCCATGTGGTTTATTGGTACTAATTTTTTCTTCTTTTTATAAGCTAGGTCTTTGGCAAAATTAACACCCACTTCTAGGGCTATGGCTAACCCAGGTCCATAAGTTACGCCTATATATTCAATATCATCTTCT
>CAZMNE010000042.1:2220-4414 GCA_964567645.1 uncultured Gammaproteobacteria bacterium | reverse complement strand
GATATGTGTACAAAAGGTGAACAATATTTCCCTATATGATTTATCATTCACCTTTGGACGAAGTTGAAACAAAGTTCATTAAGATACTGAAAATATATAGCGGCAGAGATAAAAACTCTGTGATGTCTTACAGAGTGAGGGGATAAATGGTTTAGCGACTTAAAGCGGTTCTGCCGGCGTCTGATTCACGTTCATAAGCCGCCAATTTATTCAAAGACTGACAGCACGGAAAGACGGCACTAATTTAAAAACTTATCACATGAAGTCACTAACTGAATTAAAAAAACAAGCAAAAGAAAGTTACAACAAAGTTTTAAAAAAAGACCCCGATACTCAATGGGATTACTTTTGGCTTGGTTGGTTGGAGGGTACATACAGAATGATGTACGATGACAAAAAGATAGAGGAGGAAATGAGGCAAGCCAAAACACACATTAACTCAACGTCAACGATCTTTAACGAAATATCAAAACATTTTCAAATCTAATCAAATCACAATGAAACCACAAAAAAACTTACAAATCTGTAACTGGACTTCTGAGGAACGCTATGAGTTCAGGGCAGAAGCATTGAAAGTGCTGAACGATCTTAAAAAACTGCGTAAAAACTGGAAATTTCAGTTATTCCCGCACCCTAACCTACCGAAAACATGGATAGAAAGGAGGTTAGTATGACTGACAGTCAAATGAGCGACTTTGATAAATGGACTTTCATAGTTGCGATAGCCTTGTTTGTGGCTATGTTAATTATAGTTTATAGTAATACCAATCTTTAAATCAATCAAAATGAAAACAACAAAATTCAGAGCTTTGGTAAATGGAAGAATGGTTTATCAAACTGGTGCATTATCCAAGATGTCAAGATTTTGGCAAGTTGTTGAGTACGATAAAGAAGCTGTTGTTATGCAATTTACCGGACTTCACGACAAAAATGGCAAAGAGATTTATGAGAAAGATATAGTAAAACACAATGGTCATATATTGGAAAATCCGTTGTTAATTTCGTTTTTGGATGGAGCTTTTTGTATAGGGATGAAGGGTATAAGGGATAATAATTTTGAAAGTTTTATTACAATTAGAGATGCAATGTGTATGGCTACCGATTATAATACTGAATTAGAGATTGAAGTCATTGGCAACATTTATGAAAACCCCGAATTATTATCAACCAATCTTTAAATCAAACGAAATGGACAAATCACAGGATTTACTTAAAAGAACAGATGAAACCCTAAAGCAATTAGAGCAGGTTTTCAAATTAATGCAGGAAAAGGAAAATGAATTAAAAGAAATACTAAAAAAATGGAAGAGTTAATAAAAATTCAGTCGGAGTTAAAGGCTCCCAAAAATCAGTACAACAACTTCGGTAAATACAAATATCGTAGTTGTGAGGACATTTTAGAGGCTGTCAAACCTTTATGTGCCAAATCAGGGGCGTTACTTACAATCACCGATGAGATAGTACCAATAGGTGAAAACCTGTTTGTGAAAGCCGTTGCAAATTTCATACACGGCGAATTTTCACACAGCGTAACAGCTTGGGCGATGCACCCGAAAGAAAGAAAGGGAATGGATGCAAGTCAGGTAACAGGAGCAACTTCAAGCTATGCCCGGAAATATGCTTTAAACGGTTTGTTCCTGATTGACGATACCAAAGATGCAGATGCAACCAACAACGGCGACATCGAAAAAACAGAGGAAAAGCCAAAAACAAAGGTTAAAAAGAAACCCGCCCTGCCGGATAATAAGTTTGCCGATGCTGTTAAGTTCCTAAAAAACGGTAAGACAATGGACGAACTGAAAACTTACTACACAATCGACAAAGAGATAGAGAAAAAACTAAATGAAGCTATGTTATGAAAGCATATAAAGTATTTAATCCAGACTGGACTTGCAAGGGATTTCAATATGAAATTGGCAAGACCTACAAAATTGACGGCGAACCTATAATGTGTACACATGGTTTTCACGCTTGTAAAAATGTAGCAGATTGTTTCAATTATTATGATTTTGACCCAAACAACAAAATTGCAGAAGTTGAATTATCTGGTACTATTTTAGGCGAAGATGCAGACAAACAATGTGCCAATCAGATCAAGATAGTTAAAGAGTTGACTTGGGAGCAGATGCTTGTGTTGGCTAATTCGGGCACAGGCAACAGCGGACACAGCAACAGCGGAGACGGGAACAGCGGA
>CAZMNE010000042.1:0-2120 GCA_964567645.1 uncultured Gammaproteobacteria bacterium | reverse complement strand
ACAGGAACAGCGGAGACTGGAATAGCGGACACAGCAACAGTGGTTTTTTCAATTCTATCACACCTAAAGAAATACTTGTTTTTAACAAACCGTGTGATCGACAAATTTGGGCTAACTCAGCAAAGCCTAATTTTATATCCAACATAATTCTAAATGAATGGATTTATTGGTCAGACATGACAGATGAAGAAAAACAACAATATCCCAATGCCTACGTATGTAAAGGGTATTTAAAGAAATATGATTATAAAGAGGCATGGCAAAATGCTTATAAAGAAGCAACAAAACAGGATATTGAACTTTTAAAAGCATTGCCAAATTTTGATGCTAAAATATTTAAAGAAATAACTGGAATAAAAATATGAAAATAATAAACGACTTTCAACAAAATACAGACGCCTGGATTCAGTACAAACTTGGTAAATTCTCCGCTTCGACTGCCGATGCCCTGTTAATGGACAAGAAAACAAAAGGCTATCAGAACTTAATAGATCAGCTTGTTGAAGAAAGAATAACCGGCAAACCCTGTGAGGGTAAGTTTGGCGGTAATGAGTTTACGGAACGTGGGCACGAACTGGAACCCGAAGCCGCACAAAGCTATGAGTTTGAAAACTTCATGCCTTTGGAAATTGTCGGGGTAGTTGAACGTGACGAATGGGTACTTTGTTCACCGGACAGGCTTATCGGGGATAACGGACTTCTGCAAATTAAGTGTCCGATATTCAAAACTCAGAGGGAATACCTGAGAACTCAGAAAGTACCCGGAAACTATTACAAGCAAATGCAGTTTGAACTGTGGGTATCTGAACGGGAATACAACATATTCTATTCTTACCACCCTTATTTACCGGCTGTGACTATCCGGGTTGACCGTGACGAAGAAATGATAAAACAAATAGCGGAACGGGTTGAACAGGCAAAAGAGGAAGTTTTAAACGAGATTAAAATTTTGACAAATGGATGATGCCATCACACTACGACAGAAAATAGAATCAAAGATTGAGTTATTGGAGAAAGAGCGGTTGCGGTTATTCAAAGCCGCTCAACACAAAGCTAAGACAGTCGGAGATTACGACAAAGCACTTGCCCTTACGATGCTGAAATTAAAAAACGGTATAATACAAGAGTTTGAGGGCATAAGGATAGATAATGTTTCTGCCACAACGGTTGAAAAAATAGCAAGGGGAATTTGTTGGCAGGAGGCACTAAATAAAGAAGAGGGCGAAGCCTTATACAAGTCTTTGTTGACAACCATTGATTGCATAAGGGCAGAGTTAAACGGGTTACAATCAGTAAACAAATTTTTTGAGTAAAATGAATTTAGAAAAAATATCAAGTTTGCAGGACACTTTAGACGAACTGCAAGAAAGCATTTACGACATAAAGGAACTGCTTTTAGACAAGAACCCACTTACACACGAAGCGGTTACTTCGTTTGTCAAGTCCGGTGCTGTGATGATTGCCAAACTGTCTAAAGCCATAACGATTAAGTCACCTTTAGACGACCTTAGACAAAAGGAAGAGCAAATATTCCAAATGATCTGTGACGCAAGTGGGTACACCAAAGACGAAGTGTTAAACGGTGCTGAATCCCGCAAAAGGAAATTACTCGAACCAAGACAAGTGCATCAGGCTATCTTACAATCCACCTTTGGCTATTCAGATGTCGAAGCATCAAAGATTTATCAGCAACACCGATGCACTGCGAGAAGTTCGCTTGAAAGGGTAAATGAACATTTATTTGGCAATAAAAAGTTCAAAGAAACATACGGACATATCTTTCTTATCTGTCAGAATTTTAATCCTGAGACAGAGAAGTTATTAAATGTTAAATACTTAACACCTATATTATGAAACCATACGGATTTATAATCAGAGACGGTAAAGGCGAATTTACCCGGTGGTTTAACTCTAACGGGGTAACTACATTGCCGATAACAGAAGTGTTGAACCGGATTATCATAGCTCAACAGTTTTTAGTCTTTCATCAGGCGTATGCTTTGGCAAGGGCGTCTGCAAGAGAAAACGAATTGGAATTTAAAACGTTGACTTTGGAAGATTGGAAGGCTATACAACACCCCGTAAAAAGACTTATTAAGAAAGTATTGAAAAGGTTATAG
>CAZMNE010000041.1:0-4461 GCA_964567645.1 uncultured Gammaproteobacteria bacterium | reverse complement strand
ACTTTAAAAGATTCTATTGACGAAGGTATTCGTAGAGCTTGGTCTTCGATCAGAGATGGTAATATTTCTACCTTATTGATTTGTTTGGTCTTGATGAGTTTTGGAACTGGTGCTTTAAAGGGATTTGGAACAACCTTATTTATCGGAGTTTCTGTTTCAATGTTTAGTGCTATTGTTATCACTAGAAATTTTTTAAATTTATTTCTTGGAAAAAGAATTGAAAAATCAAAATTTCTTCTAGGCGCTAAAAGAAAGGAAGATAATTTAAATTAATAAGATAAATAATTAAAATAATAAAAATATGATTAATTTGAATGTAATAAAGAATAGAAAAATTTGGTTGAGCTTCTCGGGTGTTTTAGTGGCCTTATCAATAGTGGCAATACTTACTTGGGGCTTAAAGTTTGGCATTGATTTTACGGGGGGTAGTCTATTAGAGTTGCAGTTTAAAGGAGAAAAACAGCTTAGTGCTGTCGAAATTAGAGAAAGCTTACAGGGTTTAAATCTAAATAGCCTAACCGTTCAGCCAACTGAAAACAATTCAGTTATTTTACGTTTTAAAGACGACTCTGAAGACGTTCATCAAAGAGTGATAGAAAAAATTAGTAGCCTAGCAGAAATAGAGGAATTGCGTTATGAGACTGTTGGACCATCTATTGGAAAAGAATTGAAAAGTAAATCCTTCAATACCATTTTCTTGGTGTTGATCATTATTGTTTTGTATATTGCCTTGGTTTTTAAAAAAGTTTCTAAACCGGTCTCTTCTTGGAAATATGGTATTGCCTCTATTGTGGCTCTTTTTCATGATATTATAATAGTTTTGGGTGTTTTTGCTGTTCTGGGAAAATTCTTTAATACTGAGATAAATACTCCTTTCATAGCCGCTATTTTAACGGTTTTGGGATATAGTATTAATGATACTATTATAATTTTTGATAGAATTAGAGAGAATTTACCAAAAAGTTCGGAGAATTTTATGAACACTATTAATAAGAGTATTAATCAAACTTTAGTTAGATCCATAAATACTTCTTTTACTACCATATTGGCTTTATTGGCGATTATTGTCTTCGGAGGAAATTCTATTAGAGATTTCGTTTTGGCTTTGGCAGTGGGAATCTTTATTGGTACTTTTAGCTCTATTTTTGTAGCTAGCCCTATATTGGTTTGGTTCGATAAAAGAAGAAAATAATAGCAAAAAACTCAATATATTTAAAAACAAAAGCTTTTTAGCTTTTGTTTTTTTATGTTATAATAACCTTGTAAATAGCTAATACTTATAAATGAAGAAGCTTTTTTCTAATAATTTGTTAGACATTTTAATAGAAACTACTTACTTGGGAATTATTTTTTTAGTGCCTGTTTATTTTGGTTTTGTTTTTATAACTGAGAATCCTTTTGATTTTCAAAAGATGGTGTTGTTTAAAATTCTTTTAATTGGTTTGATTTTTTTATCTCTAATTAAATATTTGTTTATAAAAGACAAGAGAGAGGTAATTAAGATAGTTTGGGATTTTTTAAAAAAGTATTGGGCTTGGCCTTTAATTTTGCTGTTATTTTTTCTAATTTCTAATCTTTGGTCAATTAATCCAGTCATATCTTTCTGGGGCTCCTTGGATAGACAATTTGGTTGGGTGAGTTTGGCTAATTTTTTTCTATTTTCTTTTTTTCTGTCATTGAATTTATTGTTTTTTAAAAATAGAGAGAGAAGGATTGAAACAATTTTGTTGACCATTTCTATTTCTGTCACTCTAATATCGGCTTATGCTGTTTTACAGTTTTTGGGAATTGATTTTTTAACCTGGAATGAGCCAGCTAGTATAACCAAAAGAGCTTTTTCCACCCTGGGGCAGCCTAATTTTTTAGGGTCTTTTCTATTGTTAACCTTGATTCTGCCTCTTTATTTAATTAAAAAAAATAATAAAATCTATTATAGGTTTTTATTAATATTATCTTTGGTAATCCAGTTTTTAGCCTTAATTTTTACTGGGAGTCGAGGTGCTTGGATAGGTTTTTTGGTTGGTTTTTTGTTTTATCTTGGTTATTTATTTTTGAAGAGAAATAAGAGAGTTTTAATTTTTGGGGGCTTAGTTTTTATTATTTTTATTCTTGCTTTATTTTTAGGCACTAATACTTTTAGTCAAAGATTTAAATCTTCTTTTGATTTTTCTAGTGGAGGGGCCTCAGCTAGAATTTCTTTATGGTCAGCCTCTTTTGATGGAATTAAAAAAAATCCTTGGGGCTATGGGATTGAAAATCAAAAAGACGTTCTGATTAATTATTATGAAGCTAATTGGGGAACTTTTAATAAAGTTAATGTAATGTTTGATAGGTCTCACAATATTTTTTTAGATATTTTATTGGAGGTGGGAGTTATTGGATTAATAATTTGTTTAGTTTTTGGCTTTTTTATATTTAAAGCATTACTTGATAATATTAAAAATAGAAAGAATGAAGATTTGTCTTTAATTATTTTTATTTCCCTATTGTCTTATCTAGTTTCTTTATTCTTTGGTTTTGCCACTACGGTTTCAGCTCTTTATTTTTGGTTATTTTTTTCAATTATTATTGTTATAAATTTTGATAGTAAAAATTTAAATATTAAATTAAAATCTTTTGATTATAAATTAAAAATAATTTCTATAGCTTTATTTTTAATTTCCTTAATAGGGGTTTATCAGCAAATTAATAATTTAAAAATAGATTATTATTTTTTTAAAGGTAAACAATTTTTTTATCATCAAGAAATCCCTTCAGCTATTTTAATATTTTCTTATTTAAGGGAGGAAAATTCTAAATATCATCAGTATTATTATAAAATAATAGATTTAATTTTTGATAATTATCTTAATTTTCCCGATGAATCTTCTAGGTTTTTAGCCAAAAATGAGGTTTATAAAATAAATAATATTATAGAGAAAAAAAATAATGACTCTTTTTCTTCTCTTTTGGCTAAGGCTCAAGTCTTAGCTATAATTGGAAAAAACAATGAGTCCAATTTAATATTTTTTAGATTAGAACAAATAGCTCCGCGTTATCCCAATGTTTATTATAAAAAGGCTAAGTCTAATATTCTAGAGAATGATTTTAATGAGGCGCTTAAGAATTATAATCAGGCCTTGAATTTATTGCCAAAAGAAAATATGATAGAAGGTGATATAAACTTAAGGGCTTTTAGGAATTATCAAAGTTTGATTAGAAAAGAAATTAATTTAATTAAATAATTTTTATTATTAATATTTTATTGTATGTTTTTATTTTATATGTTTATCTTTTTTTTCGGTTTAATTATTGGAAGTTTCCTAAATTGTTTAATATGGCGAGAATACAAAGAGGAAACTATTCTAGGAAGATCGTATTGCCCTAATTGTAAAAAACAAATTGCTTGGTATGATAATATCCCTCTGCTTAGTTTTGTCTTATTGAAGGGTCGTTGTCGTTCTTGTCAAAAAAAGATTTTCTGGCAATATCCTGTGGTTGAATTTTTGACTGGCGCTTTATTTGTAGCTTCTTTTCACTATAATTTTCAAGTATTAAATTTTTCTCTAGTAAATTTATTTCTTTTTCTGTTTTTAATATCATTTTTAATTATAGCTTTTGTTTTTGATATTAGATGGTTTTTAATTCCAGTAAAATTATTATTATTTGGTGGAGCAATTATTTTTTTAACAAATCTTTATTTAGGAATTTCAATTGGAGCCATTCTGTTGTCGGGACTTATTGGGGCTGGATTTTTTGGAATACAATATTTAATCAGTAAAGGTAAATGGATTGGAGAAGGAGACATTTGGCTGGGAGGTTTTTTGGGGATAGCTTTGGCAGATTTTTCAAAAACGTTACTTTTAATTTTTTTGACTTATTTAATAGGGGGAGTAGTGGCTGTTTTTTTAATGATATTTGGTTTTAGGAAGATGGGATCAAAATTGCCTTTAGGCATATTTTTATCAATAGCCGCTCTAATTACCCTATTTTTTGGTCAAGAGTTAATTAATTGGTATTTGGGATTAATTTTATTATAATTAATACTCCTTGACCCTTCGGGGGGGGGTGATATAATTATAATATAAATTATATATTTAATTGATATAAGCGATTAAATAATATATAATATAGATATAAACAAATAATTAATTAAATACAATAAATAATAATAAAAAAAATTATATTATTTTTTAATAATATAATATATAAAAACAATTATATGAAAAAACCCTTCTCTCCGAGATCTCTAGCTCTATCAATCATAGCTATTTCTCTTCTAACTATCATAATAATAATAACTACTACCTCCTCTAAAGCTAGTTCTCCCCTAGGAACTAGACTATCAGGTAAAATACTACTCCAAGTAGAAGATAGTGGTAAAGCCTGGTATGTATCTCCCAATAACGATAATCAAAGAATCTATCTAGGCTCACCAGAGGAAGCCCATTGTCTAATGAAGACATTAGGATTAGGTATATC
>CAZMNE010000040.1:0-4490 GCA_964567645.1 uncultured Gammaproteobacteria bacterium | reverse complement strand
TTTATTATGAAAACCTAAGTTATAGGGTCAAAAATATTTGACCCTATTTTTTTTTCTTGCTATAATAATTAAAGATAATATATCTAAAAAGCAACAAAAAAGCTAAGAAATTGGCTTTTTATATATTTAATAATAATAAATATGACAATAACTTGGTTAGGGCATTCTTGCTTTAAAATAGAAGAAAAAATTAATGGAGAAAATGTTTCTTTAATAACAGATCCGTTTTCTAAAGAGATTGGTCTTAAGGCCCCAAATGTTGAAGCTGATATTGTTTCAGTTAGTCATGATCATGATGATCATAATAACGTATCTTCTTTGAGGGGAAATCCGTTTATAATTGATTGTGCCGGAGAATTTGATGTTAAGGGTATTATTGTTGAAGGAATTAGGTCTTTTCATGATGATAAAGATGGAAGTGAAAGGGGCGATAATATTATTTTTCGTTTTGACATTGAAGGAATAAGCTTAGCTCATTTGGGTGATTTGGGGGATGCTTTAGATAATAAACAATTAGAAAAATTAGGAGGAGTTGATGTTTTATTTATACCAGTAGGAGGAAAATATACTCTAGACGCCAAAAAGGCTGTGGAGGTAATTTCTCAAATTGAACCTCGTATTGTTATTCCTATGCATTATAAAACTGAAGATTTAAAAATAGATATAGATGGAGTTGATAAATTTGTTAAAGAACTGGGAATTGAGCCTAATTACGAAGAGAAATTTAAAATAAGTAAAAAAGATTTGCCAAGTGAGGATATGAATTTAGTGATATTTAAAAATTAATTTATTAATAATAAAAAAATATGAGCACAATGAATCCAAAAAAAGAAAGGAGTTTTGTTATTTTAAAGCCAGATGCTATTCAGAGATCTCTAATGGGAGAATTAATTGGTCGTCTAGAGAGAACTGGATTAAAAATGGTAGCCATGAAGATGATGATGGCCACCGAAGATCAATGCTGGAAACATTATAATAAAGATGATGAGTGGTTTTTGTCAAAGGGGCAAAAGGTTGTAGAGAATCGTGAAAAAGCTGGACTTCCAACCGAGAAGGAGGCTATTGAATATGGTCGTGATATTATTGATGCTTTGGTTAAATTTATGACTTGTGGGCCGGTTATAGCCATGATTTTTGAAGGAAACCAAGCGGTAGGAATTGTTAAAAAAATTGTTGGTGGAACTGAGCCTTTGACTTCTGATGTTGGGACTATCCGAGGAGATTTTACGGTTGATTCCTATGAATTATCAAATCTTGATAGTAGGGCTGTTAGAAACTTGATTCATTGTTCTGATCAACCAGAAGAAGCTGAAAGAGAAATTGCTCTATGGTTTAAACCCGAAGAAATTATTAAATATCGCTTGATTTCGGAGCAAATATTATACGATGTAAATTTAGATGGTATTAAAGAGTAGTTTTTATCCAATATGGAAAACAAAAATTGGAAGAAAAAATTAAAAAATATATTCAAAGAAAGAGATAGTCGTTTTTGGTTGATGATTTTTGTTGTTATTTCAACTATAACAATTTTTGTTATTTGGTCAATGAATTTAAAAGATATTTTTCCAGAAAAGAGTATTAGACAGGATGTAGAAGGACTAGGTCTTACTCAGGTTAAAACAGAATTTCAGGAAGATAAAGATTATTTTTTAACATTGTTAAAAAAATTAGAAAAACAAAGTTCAGAAGAAGATATCAATCAAGCTGAATTAGAAAAATTAAAACAAATTGTAGGAGAAAGGATAGAGGGCAATAATTCTTTAGGATCCTCTACAAACGATCTTCTATCAACCTCTTCCTCTTCTTCTATTCCGGTAATATCACAAGACTTAGATAATAGTGAACAAGAGATTAAAGAATTAAAGAAAAAAATAGAAGAGTTAGAAAAAAAAATGGGTAATTAATTTAAGTTTAAAAATATATATGAAAAAAAACAATAAAGACAATAAGGATAGCTTGCCGAATAAAGATCCAGAACAGGGCAGTATATTAGATTCGGTAGAAGATAAGGGTGTTTCTGGCGATCGTCGTCAAACCGAATATGGAACTGTAGAAAATCAATCTATTAGCGAAGAAATGAGCTCTTGTTATTTGGATTATGCTATGAGCGTTATCGTTTCTAGAGCCCTGCCAGATGTTCGAGATGGCATGAAGCCAGTTCATCGTCGCATTCTATATGCTATGTGGGACATTGGCTTAAAGCCCAGCGCTAAATTTCGTAAATCAGCTACTGTGGTTGGAGAAGTTTTAGGTAAATATCATCCTCATGGAGATTCAGCTGTTTATGACTCTATGGTTCGCATGGCTCAAGATTTTTCGATGCGATATCCTTTAGTTCGTGGACAAGGAAATTTTGGTTCTATGGATGGAGATAGTGCCGCGGCTATGCGTTATTGTGTTTCTGGGGATACACTTCTTTTAACTGATCAAGGAATTACCGAAATTAAAAAAATTTCTAGCAAAAGTGAGGATAAAATTAAAATAAATATTTTAAATTATCAAGGGAAAAAGAAATTTGCTACTAAATTTTTTAATTCCGGAAAACATCAGATTATAAAAATAATAACTGAACAGGGATATGAAATTCGTGGCTCTTATAATCATCCTTTATTGTTATGGGGCTTAAATGAATTTGGTCAACCTTATTTTTATTGGAAAACTTTAGAAAATATTAATAAAAATGATTATTTACTTTTAAGCCGAGGATCTTCTTTGTTTTCAAAAAAAGATTTAAGTTTGGAAGAATTTTATTCTCTTAAGAATTCCAGAAGTAAAAACATTACTTTACCTAAAAAAATGAATAAAGACCTAGCTTTTCTTTTGGGGTCTTTAGTGGCCGAGGGGTTTTATCACCAAAATAAATTTTTCTTTTGTAATAAAGATATAGTTTTTTATAATAAAATAAAAAAAATAATTTCTCAGCAATTTCCCGAAGCTAAGCCATATGAAAGAATCTTAAAAGGTGATTGTCCCGAGCTTTGTATATATGAAAAAAATATTGTTGACTTCTTACAAGCCATTGGTCTTTCTAACAAGTTATCTGATAAAAAAGAAATACCTTTTTCGGTTTTAGCGTCTAGTCAAGAGGTAATTAGCTCTTTTTTAAGAGGATTATTTGAAGGAGATGGTTCAGTTTCTTTTAAAAAAGATAAAAGACATCAAGGTAAATCAATTGAGTTAAATTATAATTCTAAAAGCAAAAAACTTATTAATCAGTTAAAAACTGTTTTATTAAATTTTGGAATAGTGACCACTTCGCCTTATCAAGACAAGAGAAATTCTTGCTATAAGCTGATAATTTCTGGGGTTGATAGTATTTTAAATTTTCAAAAAAATATAAATTTCTTTTCTGAGCGTAAAAGAGATATTCTATCCAAGATACAAGAAATTAATACTAGTCGCTTAAGCCATAATGATTTTATCCCTTTTCTAAATAATTATTTAAGATCAAATTATAAAAATAAATTTATTAAGGCTAATAATTTAGATCGTTATAATAGTTTGAAAAAAAATTATAATAAATTAAAAAGCATTTTAAATTCTTCGGATTTAAAAATGATTGATTATTTATTAAAAAATAATTATTTCTTTAATCAGGTAAAATCAATTGAATTTCAAAAAGAAAAAGAAACTGTTTATTCCATTAGAGTTGATAGTCCTTGTCATTCTTTTGTGGCCAATGGTTTTATAAATCATAATACTGAGGCTAAATTAGCTACAGTTACCGAAGAATTATTATTTGATATTGAAAAAGACACCGTTAATTTTATTCCTAATTACGATGGTTCGCAAAAAGAGCCCCAGGTTTTACCAGCTAAATTACCTAACTTACTTCTAAATGGCGGCATGGGTATTGCTGTCGGTATGTCGACTAATATTCCACCACATAATTTAAAAGAATTAATTGGGGCCATTAACTTATTAATAGATAAGCCTGATTCAACGGTAGAAGATCTTACAGAGTTTGTTAAAGGGCCGGATTTTCCAACTGGAGGTATTATTTATGACAAAAAAGATATCTTAAATGCTTATGCTACCGGAAGAGGTGGAATTGTTTGTCGTGGAAAAGCTGATATTAAAGAGGATAAAAATGGCAATTTTCAAATAATTATCTCTGAAATTCCTTTCCAGGTTAATAAGGCTACTTTAGTTGAAAAAATTGCCGATTTAGTTAAAGATAAAAAATTAGAAGGAGTTAAAAACTTACGCGACGAGTCTGATAAAGACGGAGTTAGGGTGGTTTTAGACTTAAAAAAAGACTCTTATCCTAAAAAAATATTAAATAGTTTATATAAAAATACTTCTCTGCAGACCACTTTTCATGTTAATATGTTAGCTTTGATAGACGGTATTCAGCCCAAAGTTTTAACTTTAAAAATGATTTTGGAGGAATATATCAAACATCGACAAGAGGTTGTTCGGCGTCGTACTGAGTTTGAGTTAAATAAAGCTAAGGATCGAGCCCATATTTTAGAGGGGTTGATGATTGC
>CAZMNE010000039.1:0-4596 GCA_964567645.1 uncultured Gammaproteobacteria bacterium | reverse complement strand
ACAAGGCATCCGTAGCGGAAGCTGTGGATGGATCACCTCCTTTCTAGGGAGATTAGGTTTTTAAATTATTAATTTAAAAACTTAGGTCGGCTCTTCTGTTTGCAGAAGAGACCCTATTAGAAATAATAGGGACACACAAAAAAAAGAATTGATGCCTGTTAGCTTCAAAATCACAAAAAAATAAAAAAGAATACTTAATTTAGGTATTCTTTTTTGTTTTTATAAGGGCTTTAATAATTCTTTAAAAATTGATATAATATTAGTTAGCTTATGAAATACAAATTATATACAACTTCTAAAAAAGCTTGGAGAGGTATGATGGAGGCGATTAAAAAGGCTAAAAAATCTATTTATATAGAAATGTATATTTTTGTTGATGATACAGACTCTCCTTATGATTTTAAAAATATATTAAAGGAAAAGGCCAAAAATGGCCTAGAGGTTGTTATTGTGGCAGATTCTTTTGGTAGTTCAGATTTAAAAAATTCAACTATTAGAGAGCTAAAAAATTCTGGTGTAGAGGTTTTGTTTTTTAGTAAATGGCTTAGAGTAACTCATCGAAAAATATTAATAATTGACGAAAAGACAGTTTTTTTAGGCGGAGTTAATATTAAAAAAAATAGCATAGATTGGTTAGATTTGCAGATAAAAATTATTGGTCAAAAATTAGCTAAAAATATTTTAAGATCTTTCGCTTATACCTATAAAATGAGTGGAGGTAAAAATAAATATATTCTTAGCAAGAGAAGAAAAAATATTTTGAAAACAATTAAAGCTCAATTTTTAGAGCATTGGCCTAATCATAACATATTTGCTCTTCAGGCTTATTATCAGGAAAAAATAATTTCAGCTCAAAAAAATATTATTATTGTTACTCCTTATTTTACTCCACCTCGATGGTTAATGGCCTTATTAGAAAGTGCTATTGTTCGGGGGGTAAAAATAGATATTTATATACCTTTTGATACTGATATTAAAATATTAAATAAGATTAATCGGGCTTATATTAAAAAACTTTCTCCTTTAAAAATAAATTTTTATGGCCAAAGGAGGATGAATCACGCCAAGGTTTTAATTATAGACGATGAAGAGACTCTTATCGGTTCACAAAATATAGACCTATTTTCCTTTAATCGTAGTATTGAATCAGGGGTATTTATTAAAGATAAAAAATTGTTAGAAAAATTGCTTGTGATTGTTGATAATTGGAAAAAAAATTCTGTAAAATTTTCCAATAAGTTTAAAAATTTAAATATTTTAGAAAAATTTTCTTTATGGATAATTAAAATATTTTATTCTATATTATAATAATATTAAAAATATAAAAATGGCTAATTTGATAAAAATAAGAGGGGCTCGAGTTAATAATTTAAAAAATATTGATTTAGAAATCCCTCGAGATAAATTTATTGTGGTGACTGGCTTATCTGGATCTGGTAAATCGTCCCTAGTTTTTGATTTAATATATGCTGAAAGCCAGAGACGTTATGTTGAATCTTTGTCTTCTTATGCTCGACAATTTGTAGGATTGATGGACAAACCTGATGTTGACTTAATAGAAGGTTTAATTCCGGCTATTTCTATAGATCAAAAATCAGCTAGTAATAATCCTCGATCAACTGTTGGAACTATAACAGAAATTTATGATTATTTTAGATTACTTTTTTCTAAGATCGGTATTCCATATTGTCCAGAGTGTGGTCAAAAAATGCAAAGAAAAAAAATGGAAAAGAATAAAAATGATTATAAAATTTTTTGTGGACGCTGCGGTTATGAAAGAAGTGAATTTAAGGCCATAGATTTTTCTTTTAATTCTAGTCATGGAGCTTGTCCAGCTTGTAGTGGGCTAGGGGTTAAAATGGAAATAGACACATCTTTAATTTTAAATTTAAATTTAAATATTGCTCAAGGAGCTATTAAGCCTTGGCTTCATTATAATTTTGATAATCAAAATAATTTAATAAATGAAGTTGAAAAATTAGCTCTTCGTCATAATTTTGATATTTCTAAGCCCTTAAAAGATTTATCAAAAAATAATTTGAATCTAATTTTAAATGGTGATCAGATTTTCCCTGGAGTTTTAAAGGGCCTTCGTGATAAATATCAAGAAACAGAATCAAATTATATTCGTCAAAAAATTGGTCAATATATGAAAGAAATTAAATGCCCTAGTTGTGGCGGTCGTCGATTAAAAGATGAAATTTTATTGGTAAAGTTTCAGGATATAAATATATATGATTTATCTTCAAAAAATATTGAAGAATTAAGAGATTTTTTTAAAAAGGATTCGAAGGGTTTTAAATTAACAAATTCTCAAAAACTAATTTTTGATTCTATTTCTAAAGAAATAATAGTTAGATTGGAAAATATTTTGCGTGTCGGTTTATCCTATTTATCGATTAGTCGTTCTGCTACTACTTTGTCAGGTGGAGAGTCTCAAAGACTAAGATTGGCTCATCAAATTAGTTCTAATTTAGTGGGATTATTGTATGTTTTAGATGAGCCATCTGTTGGTCTGCATCCTAAAGATAATGAAAATTTAATCAAAACTTTAAAAAATTTAAATGTTAAAGGTAATACTGTTATAGTAATTGAACATGATTCTAGCATGATGTTGTCTTCCGATTATATTTTAGATATTGGCCCAATGGCTGGGGAGCATGGAGGAAATGTTGTTTTTGCTGGAGATTTAGATAAATTTAAAAAAAACACCACCTCCCTGACAGCTCAATATTTATTTGGTGATAAAAAAATTCCTGTTCCTAAATATTATCGACAGAATGAAGACAAGTTTTTAAAGATTATCGGAGCTAGTGAAAATAATTTAAAGGATATTGACGTAGAAATACCTTTAGAAAATTTAGTAGTTATTAGTGGCGTTTCTGGCTCTGGCAAATCAACTTTGATGATTGATATTTTAGCCAAGGCTTTGAATAAAAAATTCTATCGAGCCAAGGAAGAGCCAGGAAAACACAAGGCCATCTTAGGCGCTGAATTTATTGATAAAATAATTGATATTGACCAGTCTCCCATTGGCAGAACACCAAGATCTAATCCGGCCACCTATACTGGTATGTTTTCATATATTAGAGATCTTTTTGCTTCTTTGCCAGAATCTAAAAAAGCCGGATTAAAGGCTCGTCATTTCTCCTTTAATTTAAAAGGTGGGCGTTGCGAGAAATGCCAGGGTGATGGAGTTTTAAAAGTAGAGATGCAATTTTTACCAGATATCTATGTTAAATGTGATGAATGTAATGGTCAAAGATATAATGACGAAGTTTTAAAGGTTAAATATAATAATAAAAATATTTTTGAGGTTTTAGAAATGACTATTGAAGACTCTTTAAAGTTTTTTTCTTCAGAAAAAAATATTAAAAACAAATTAGATATATTAAATAGCATTGGTTTGGGATATATAAAGCTAGGTCAAAGTGCCACCACTTTATCGGGCGGCGAATCTCAAAGAATAAAATTAGCTTATGAGCTTTCTCGACCATCCACTGGTAAGACATTATACATTTTAGATGAGCCAACTACCGGACTTCATTTCGAAGATGTTAAAAATCTATTAAAAGTATTACATGGCTTGGTTGATAAAGGTAATACCGTCTTGGTGATTGAACATAATTTAGATATAATAAAATCAGCTGATTGGGTAATTGATTTAGGGCCTGATGGGGGAGACAAGGGGGGCGAAGTTGTGGCGATTGGAAACCCTAAAGAAATTATGAAATCAAAAAATAGTCATACTGGAAAATATTTAAAAAAAATAATTTAAAAAATATGTTTGGTCTTTCTAAAAACAAAAAAAGAAAAAAAATTGGTTTAGCTTTGGGTAGTGGAGGTTTTCGTGGAGCGGCCCATATTTCAGTGATTAAGGCTTTAGTAGAAAATGATATTCCTATAGACTTTATCGCTGGTAGTAGTATTGGGGCTTTGGTTGGGGCTCATTATGCCATATTTAAAGATGTTGAAAAGATTGGGCCTGATATTTTTAATCAGCAAGATAAAAAATATCAATATTTAAAAGATATTTCTTTGAGTGATGGAATTTTGAGTGGTAAAGCTTTCGAAAAAGCTTTTCTCAAAATTTTTAAAGGGGCTGAGTTTAAAAATACTCAAATTCCTCTAAGGGTGGTAGCCACTGATTTAATATCAGGAGAACCTTTTGTTTTTAAGAATGGTGATATTGCTAGGGCCGTTAGAGCTAGCATCTCTATTCCACTAACCTTTAAACCCTTAAAACATGAAGACAAAATTTTGATTGATGGGGGAATATCCAGAGCTGTCCCTGATGATATTGTTAAAAAAATGGGGGCCGATATTGTTATTTCGGTTAATTTGTATAATAAATATAAAGCAAACTATAACAAGCCTAGTGTTTCTAAAATAATAATGAGAACCATAGAAATAGCTTTACAAAATTCGGCTATTTCTAATATGAAGAGCTCTGATATTGTAATTAATCCTGATACTTCTAAATATTCAGAGATGTCTCGATTGAAGACTTATTTAGACAAGAAAGTGTCTATGGATATTATGAAGGAAACCGACAAAGAAATGAAAAAGATTATTCCTCAAATTAAAAAATTAATT
>CAZMNE010000038.1:1607-5784 GCA_964567645.1 uncultured Gammaproteobacteria bacterium | reverse complement strand
GGTGCAGCACAGTTAGCGGCTGTACTTGCTCAACCATTGCCACAATTTGAAAAGGGTGGAACGGTAGATACAGATTCACCGATAATAGCAGGTGAAAAAGGTCATGAACTTATGATACTTCCGAGTGGTAAACAAATGTTGACACCTGACAAGCCGTCTATATTAACAGGTGTACCCGTAGGCACGGAGATAATTCCGAATGATGAAACCACAAGGATATTAGCACAAACAGCAGTCAACAAGACATACGATATGATTGATATGAAACAGACTAACTCGTATCTGAAAGATATAAGAGATAAAGAGAGCATATCATATCAGGGTAATTACAAGATAGTTCAACGCAAAGGGTTTTACGGTAAATACAGGGTAAGATGATTTATAACTATGGTACATTAGGGTTTTACACAGCGAAAGCTAACCGTCAGTATGACAATACGGACAATGATACTATCATTCACCATTTTGTTACTGATAGTATTCCTGATGTTCAGATAATCGTGGATAGTGCGGTGGCGTCTGCGACTTATAAGTTATATGATGAAGATGATACGGAGATCGCTTCGGGGACTTGTACGGTAAACTCAACAACCAATGATGCGGGGACAGCTTACAGTCAGATAACCATTGAAGATGAAACCACAAGCGGACAGGCAGACGGCAAGTACTACCTGAAAGTGACCTACGGAACGACAGACCTGTACAGCGATATGTTTTGTTGGCGAACAACGGTATCCGGGTATTTAAAGATTGAGGCGCAAACATCAGCTTTAAAGATAGGTGCATTTCCTACGGCTGACTTTACTTATACAGTTTATTTTGATTCACAGAAGTACCAGGAGGAATACGAAATACAAGAAGAGGGTGAAGAAAAGACCTATGGCATAGTTCCGAGTTTTGTGTCAAGAAACAGGGTACATACACACGAGATAGCAGGGTACGATAAGACTTATAACTTTCTCTCAGGATTAAGGGCTGTTGAAGTGAATGGAACTATAAAAGTAACGTGGAACAGCGAGGAAAACGAAGTCTATGACGTTTCGGTAGAGAAGAAGTCAAGTTTTGCCAATGACCTGTATGTTATTGAGTTAAAGTTTAAGTTGAAAGATTATTTGCAGACACACAATATTGTATAACTTTTTAATAAAAAGTCTTAAAATTATATGGATATTCAATTATAAATAACTATATTTATGTTAAATTAGTAAGATGTTACCCGACAAACGATACAAGGTTTATATTAATTTCACTTACGGCGATTCGGACTTCGCTGATAATTGGATTCAATGTTATCCTGACATTGAGCCATTTACCAAGAAGCCACATAGCGGGGAGTTGTTTACCCGTTATGAGTGGGGTGAAGTTATCTTTAGGAATATGCCTTTTTTGTCCGGTGATGCTTACGAGTTATACGACACTATTTACGGAATTTTAACCACTGACATAACAAGGGAAATAAGGATTAAGGTTACTGTACCTGATGGTTTCATAGACCCGAACACAACTGATGAGATGCAGGGTTATTTCGGGGCGAATGATTGTACGTTTGACCACGACAAGAAGATTGTTAAGGTAACACCGACAGTATTAGACAACTATACAGATGTATTAGAGAATTGGGAAACAGAAGTTGATGTTGTGGGAGCTTCGATAGATAAGAGGGCAAAGTGGGTATTACCTGATGATTATGCGACTAATTTTCCTTTGGGTTTTGATGAATCACACGCTATTCCATTGGACGTACAAAGCAGTGAGTTTACAGAAAGTGAAGATGTTATATTAGTTTATGCAAGTGATAAGACAGCAGGATTTTTTAGGGATTGCTTTGGTGGTTACTCAGTTAGTTTCAGGATACCTATTGTTGCGGACTTAACAATAACAAGCGGAACGGTTAAGTTTTACCTTAACCTGTACGATAGTGACGATGTTCTGCAAGATGAAAACTTGTTAGAATCGTTCAGCTCAAGTGGTAGTATGTTCAAAGTTTATACTTTGTCTGCCACTATCCTTAACGGATATTATGCAGTTTTAAGGTGCGAAATAAGCGGAGTGGCAACCGTTAATTATGAAACTTGTGTATTAGAATTAACAGCCACTTCGACAGCGTTTAGTACAACAGATGTTAACATAAACATATTTGAGACTTATCGGAGTGATTTAGCCGTATGGAATCCCGTTGATGGTGAATGGGGTAAAACAACGCCTTTGGAAAAAGACATGATTGCTTTAACCGAATATTTTGAAAATGATGGTTCGCCTAAAGATACTTTACTTACTGAAAATTCTCGTGCGCCATATAGTCGAAGGGATTTTATTAATGTCTGGACAGAAAATGGACGAGAAAGAATAGAGTTACTAAAATTATATTTAACTGATATTATAGATGTTTTAGATCCGCACGGTTATGAATTGTCAAGTGTAACTGTTTATAAAGGGGATACATTTTATCGAACATCTCGGCTATTAAGCAGAAAGAGAAGAAAGGTATATTGTGAAGCGACATTTACAAGGTTTGAGGCGTGGGTTAAGTCGGGTGAATTACCGACAGGTACGGGGTGGACAGATACAGAATACATAAACAGCAACAGATTAAGGTTATACGTTAAAAAGCCTTATGGTGGTGCATATAGTGACGGCTATTGGGAACTTGGAGATTTAGACAGTTCGGGTGGTAAAATTGACGGCTATCATTGGAATGAAAAAATAACTTCAAGCATACAATACCCAAATTCGAGTAACTCAGTAACCGTACAGTCAAGAAGTTTACACGATGTTTTAAAGACTGTTTACAACGGAACACACCTGTCATTAGTGAATAGTGATGTTAAATCCGTTTTCTTTTGGAACGATGCAGACGATGACATAACAGTACCTTCAGGTCAGAACTATGCAACGGAGTTAGACCAAAAACTGACTAACATAGCTTGTGTTCATACCTATCAGTTTATGGATGCTGATGAAGATTCTGACAATGCAGGGTTACAACTTACCTTAAAAGAAACATTAACAGACTTAAAAGCATTGTTTAACAATCAGCTATTTTGGTTTGTTGACGATGACCTGGATTTACACATAGAACACATAAAGTACCTGGATAAAACAAAAACTACCTTAGACTTAACCACAGGCACACCTTACGCCAATAACATAAAGTTGTTAACCGAGATGCAACGTTGGAGTTATCAGAAAGAGAAGATGTACTCACGAATAGAACTTAGCTGTATCAATTCGGGATTTAAAGACTTTACTGATAACCTGATAACCTTTGATAAGATAGTTTCCAATAAAAGGAATGAGGATATACGACAGGAAGTAACGACAAAGATATTCTCAACAGATATAAGGTATTGTGTTCTTAATTCGACAGACTTAGAGAACGGTTTGTTGCTTGTCAATCACGATTCAAGTTACAATAGTATAAATGCCTTAGTGCCTATTGCCGGGACAATCTTTGAAAACGGAAATTTGGCTTTGAGTAACCTGATAAAAGATTATCGTTATGAGGGGACTTTCACACAGGGCAAGATAAACGGTGATTCGGTTTATTTTCCTGTTACGTCACGGACAAAGTTAGGAACAGAGTTTACAATAAAAGGGATATATGATTATGACTTTTTCAAGAACATAGTAGGGGTTGGCATGATACAATCCTTAAAGCATGATTTAGAAAGAGAAACCACAACGATAACCTTAGTACACAGGTTTGATTCGGATGCTGAGACAGACGTATTTGAACTCATGGTAAGCAAGGTTGGGGATTATACGGATTCGACAGATGTATTATTTGATTTTGGATAATTATGGCACAAAAAAGAATACGGGAATTAGACACATACACTCAGTTAGCATCGGGGGAGGTCGGATATGTTGACCCGGACACTGTATTCTTCCCGGTTGACAGTACTAACTTTTCGGGTGACCCTTATAAGGTTGCTTTCAGTGACTTGTTTGCGTCTGTTCATGTTGAAGCGGATATCATGGAATCTCTTGCATCGAGGACTGTATCGGTGACCTTTGAAACAGCCTTTACAAGCCGGCCATTAATAAGAACATTCAGGGTTTACCGGGTTGCTGAGACTTATACGGGGTCGGGTGTTTACAGAATGAAAGATGTGTTATACAGTCATGCGGCTGCTTGGCTTACAACGACAGGATTTGATATTGATATAGATACAAG
>CAZMNE010000038.1:0-1507 GCA_964567645.1 uncultured Gammaproteobacteria bacterium | reverse complement strand
ATGAAAAGAATACTTTTAACAATAGGGTTATTAATCAGTGTAATAGTTGCACAGGCACAGATAAAAGGCTATACACTTGAAGCATTGGAGAGGTTTATATTCAATAGTGACACACTAAGGGCAACGACACAAACAAGTTCCGTAGATACCACTATGGCGACTAAGCTGTATGTAGATGCTGCGGCAGGTGCGGGAATAGACAGCGTAACCTTAGAAGACAACTACATTAAATTATATTTTGACGGTGCTGTTTTGGATTCTGTTTATTTGAGTATAACACAGGATTCAACTTGGTCAACCCTTACCATATCTGATACTTTGTTTTTAGGTGGTGACACGGCATTGAGCATTGAAACCTATGACGGTACAGGTGGTGACAATTATGTATTAGCAAGTAAAGAGTATGTAGATAACGCTGCAAGCGGGGCATTAAGTCAGAAAGTATATGAGATTACCCTGCCGGTTGCGGGTACGTTATCTGCGAGTATATCGGCTGCGGTAGAGGGTACAGATTATGAATCGGGGTGGAACTTGTCAGCATCGGGGGGTAACTTAGAGATAGGGCACAATCTAAGTAATTATGTGGCCAGTGTTACCGTGTTTTACAATACAAGCGGTGATGCTTACAGGCAATTAGTAAACTTCCAGAGTGCCTATAACAACATTGAAAATTATAGTCAGGATAGTTTGTCGGTTATCAGTATTAGCGAGTATTACACACAATATAAACTTAAAGTTTACTTACTGTTTAATTAATGAGAAAGTTACTATCTATATTATTTTTATTGTTCAGCTTTTCCTTATTCGGGCAAACTTACACGGATTATCTGCCTGATGTGGCTTGGCGTACATTAATTGATAGTGTAGTTTATCAGGGTGTAGATACGTTCACGGTAAAGGTAAATCCTATTGACATTAATGATCCGGGTGCTTTCAATAAGGTTGTAGGAGACTTTTTAATAGATAATAAAGGCCGGAGATATGAGATTATAGATTCAGCAACAGTAAGTACTTACAAGGTTGTAACCGTTGTAGATGTCTTTGAATCGGGTGCTGCCCCTTATCAGGGATTAACAGGTTGGGTTTATAATTCTGCGGGAGGTTCCGAAAAATCTATTTCAGCTATTCAATTTGAAGAGTTAGACAATAAAGCGTTTGACTACGGATACAGAATAGACATGGACATTCTTTGGCGACAAGCTGATTTATACCCAACAGATAGTGCGAACATTGTTTGGTTCAACGATACGACAAGTACGATAGCAACCAAGTATGATATTTCAGGACTTACGGGGAATGATTCTGTTTTTGTTACCATAACTGCGGACACATTATTTTTAGGTGCTGATACTTTGGTTGAGGTAACAGACATAGGAGATTTGGTATTTTCCATATTAAAAACTGACACCTTAGTTATTGGCGGAGATACTATAACTGATTTTAGTATTGATACAGCGGATGTTATAGGGTTACAAGATTTTGTGGAGCATTATTCAATAAATGATTA
>CAZMNE010000037.1:0-5853 GCA_964567645.1 uncultured Gammaproteobacteria bacterium | reverse complement strand
GGCGGGACTCGAACCCACGATCTTCTGGTCCCAAACCAGACGCCTTAGCCAACTGGGCCACACCCCGCAAAATTTTGTGCCCCGGGTCAGAATTGAACTGACGACACAAGGATTTTCAGTCCTTTGCTCTACCACTGAGCTACCGAGGCTCTTGTTGCGGGGGTGGGACTCGAACCCACGGCCTCCAGGTTATGGGCCTGGCGAGCTGCCAACTGCTCTACCCCGCTATATTTGTTTTTGTGGGCAATGGAGGATTTGAACCTCCGACCTCAACATTATCAGTGTTGCGCTCTAACCAACTGAGCTAATTGCCCATTTATATACAAAAAAAACAGTAAAATAGAGCAATATTCTATTTGAAGTAAATATATCAAATATTTTTAAAAAAGGCAAGGGTTTTGTTAGTGTTAAATAAAAATAAGGTCTTGTGACCTTATTTTATTATCAAGATTATACTTTTTTTCCTTGGAAATTCATCGTAATAAATGAATTCATCTTCCCATTCTTGAGAATCTTGATAAAACTTTTTGGCTCGGTAGGCCTTAAATCCACCATCATCATAATAGCAGTCTGCTAAGATGATAAAATAATTTTTCCAACTATCCATAACAAAACAAAAATTAAAAAGCTTAAAATTTTTGAAATTATTTTTTTCATTTTTTCATTTTTTAATTGTTAATGAGCTTTGTTGTAAATATTGTCAGAAATCTTTAATAAAGTCAAGCATTTTTAAAATATTTGGATAGATTTTTTTATTTATTTTTTTAAAATATATATTTAATATTTATTTATTTTATTTATTAATAAATTAATATTAATTTTTATATCAATTTGGCTTTGTCTATTTATTTTTTCAATTCTAGCTAATTCATTAATAATTTTTTTTATTTTTTTAGCTTCAAAATTTTTAGCTTGATTAATTCCTTTGTTTACGACAAAGGGATGTAGTTTTAGGTTAGCTAAAATTCTTTGGGAATTGAAATTTAAATCTAATAATTCTCTAATTTGTAATAGGATTTTAAATTGTCGAAGCAGCATAGAAACAATATAATCAGGTTCTGATCCGGCTGAGTATTGCTCCTCCAGAATTTTAAGAGCTAGCTTAATGTTCTTAGCTGAAACAGCATCGGTAAAATTAAAGATATTTTCTGTAAAAATACCTGACCCCATTTTTTCAATATCCTGAGAATTAATCTTGTTGTCTGGTTTTTGTGATAATTTAAAGTGAGCAATTTTTTTTATTTCGGTGTAGATATTCCAGGTATCATTTCCTAAGAGGGCTAAAATTAATTGGATTTCTTTGTTGTCAATTTTTAAGTTATAATTATTAAATTCATTTTTTATAAAACTTACCAATTCGATTTGATTAAAGTTTTTAAATTCTTGTGAGAATTTTTGTTTTGTTAAAAAATTATAAAAATCCTTTTCCTCTTTGTTTAAAGGGTTTTCTCTTTCTCCAACCATCTTTAAAAGACCTTTGGCTCCTTTAGTTTTAATATTTTTTTCAATAAATATAAAAATGTCGTTAGATTCTTCAATTTTATTTTTTTTAAGATAATCAGAGATATTATTTAAGATATTTTTTTGTTTATTTCTTATCAAGTTAGAAATAATAATCATTTTTTTATTACAAAAAAGAGAACCACTACCAATTTGGCCAGAAATTTCTTCTAATTTTATTTTTTCTCCTTCAAGTTTAAAAATATTATTTCCACTATTATCTACTTCTCTAATAAATTTATCTTGAAGTTCTTGAGTTTTTTGATTTATCTTAAAATCATTTTCTCCATAAAAAAATATAATCATAATTTCATTATTTTAACTTCTTTTTGGAATAAATCTCCTCTTTCTTTATAATTCTTAAAAGAGCCAAAGCTGGCACAGGCGGTCGAAAGTAAAACGATATCTCCTTTTTCTTTATATTTATTTACTATTTTGATAGCTTCTTTCATAGTCGAGGTTTCAAATATTTTTTCTTTAGGATAATTTATCTTTAGTAATTCCTGTTTTATTCTTTGGCTGCCCAAGCCTTCAAAAAGAGTAATAATTTTTACGCTTTTTTTTATTTCTTTGGCTAGATTTTTAAAATTAGCTTTTTTATCAGCTCCACCGGCTAGTAAAATAATATTTTTTTTAAATGATTTTAAGTCAAGTTCAGTGCTTTCCGGTGTGGTAGAAAAACTATTATCATAATATTTAACTCCATTTATTTCTCTGACAAACTCTAGGCGATGATTAAGGTTGGAAAAATTATTTATAGTTTTAATATATTTATTTTTTTTTATTTTTAATATTTTAGCGACTTCTTCAGCTGCCCCAATATTTTCTTGATTAAAATCACCAACCAAGTTACTTTTTGTTTTAGAGGCTGAAAAGTATATTATCTTGCTTTCTATTTGATAGGGTTTTATTTTTTTTTCTAATTTTTTATTAACTATAAAATAATCATTTTTGTTTTGATTTAAAACTAAATTTAATTTAGCGGTTAAATACAAATACATATTTTTATGAAAATTGGGGTTATTGGGATCGGCTGGAGAAAGATGTTCTTTAAATATATTAGTTAAAACAGCTATTTTAGGGCTATGTTTTAAATCTTCTAATTGAAAGCTAGATAATTCTAAAACTATCCAGTCGTTTTTTTTGATTTGATTAATAAATGATAGCGGGGCTATTCCAATATTTCCCCCCAAAAAACATTTTTTACCAGAATCTATTATTATTTTATATATTAATGAAGCAGTAGTTCCTTTTCCCTTAGTTCCGCTGATTCCAATAATATTTTTACTAGGGCAGAATTGAAAAAAAATATTCATAGGACTAGACATTTTTACCCCTCTTTCTAGAGCCTTTTGTACTCCGGGACAACTTATTGGCCATCCAGGTGATCGAAATAATAAGGTAAATTTTTCTAATTCAACGTTAAATTTATTTTCGGTTTGCCATTTTAATTTAGGAATTTTTTTTAAAAATGGCAAAGTTTTTTTTATATTTTTTTCTGATCGAGCGTCGCAAATGGTTATATCCAAATTTTTATATTTTTTATTCAGAAATAATAATAAGGCTTGATTTTCTAAGCCAAGGCCTAATAAGGCAATTCTTTCTGATTTAATGTTTTTTAACATATTTTTAATTTTTAATATTTTTCATCTCACCCCAATTCTTTCCAATCTTAGCTTCTATTAATAAAGGAACTTTTAATTTTATAATATTTTCCATTATTTCTTTTATTTTTTGATAATAATAATTAACTTTATCATTTTCGACTTCAAAAATTAATTCATCGTGAACTTGTAAGAGCATTTTTATGTCAGTCTTATTTTTTATTTCAGAGGATATTTTTATCATAGCCATTTTTATTATGTCGGCTGCACTGCCTTGAATGGGGCTATTAATAGCCATTCTTTCGGCTGCCTTTTTTTTTATTATTTCGCTAGAGTTTATTTCTGGTATAGGACGAATTCTATCAAACATAGTTGTGGTGTGCCCTTGTTTTGAGGCTATAGAGATTGTTTTATCAATAAATTTTTTGACTTGCGGGTATGATAAAAAATATTGATTAATAAAATCTCGAGCTTGTTGATAGGTAATTCCAGCGTTTTGACTTAACCCATGAGGTCCTTGTCCGTATAAAATTCCGAAATTAGTAGCTTTGGCTTGTTGGCGAAGTTGTTGAGAAACTTCTTCTAGTTTTATTTTATTAATATTGGCAGCTGTTGATTTATGAATGTCTAATTTATTTTGAAAAGCAGAGATTAAATTTTTATCTTCCGATAGATGGGCCATGACCCGTAATTCAATTTGCGAATAATCTAAACTTAAAAGAGTCTTAGAGGGCGAGGCTATAAAAGCTTGTCTAATTTTGTTTCCTATCTCTGTTCTGGTGGGAATATTTTGTAGATTTGGATTAGAAGATGACAATCTTCCGGTGGCAGTAATTGTTTGATTAAAGTTAGTATGAATTCTTTTATCAATGGGGCTTATTAATTTAGGTAGGGATTCTATATAGGTTGAGCTGAGTTTTTTTAGTTCTCGATATTCTTGTATTAATTTTATTATAGGATGAAGATGTTTTATTTTATCCAATTCATCTCCGGCCGTAGAGAAACCAGTTTTAGTTTTTTTAATTCCAGTTGGACTAATATTTAATTTTTCATATAGAATTTCTTTTAGTTGTTTAGTGGAATTAATATTAAATTTTTCATTAGCTAAATTATGAATTTTTTCTGTTAAATTATTGATTTCTTGATTTATTTTTTGACCAAGATCTTTCAAAAATTTTTTATCTAACATAATTCCATTTCTTTCCATTTCTGATAAAACTTTTATTAAAGGTATTTCCATGATATTAAAGAGTTCTAATAATTTTTGCTTGGTTAGTTTTTTTTCTAAAATTTCTTTAAGCTTAAAAGTGCAATCAACATCTTCACAGGAATATAGCGATAGTTTTTCCAAGCTAATATCTTCAAATTTGTTTTTTTTATCTCCTAATAATTCACTTGAACTTATTTTTTCCCAATTTAATTCAGCAAAAGACAATGAATCAAGATTGTGTTGTCTATTTTCTGGATTTAAAAGATAAGAGGCGATCATGGTGTCAAACATTTTACCACCAAGATTAATATTATAGTTTTCTAAAACCTGTAAATCATATTTTATATTATGTCCTATTTTTTCTATAGATTCATCTTCCATTATTTTTTTAATTTCTTCTAACCAATTATGGTTATTTTTTTGAGAATTAAAAAGATCAGCTTGACTAGATTGATTCTTTAGGTTTATAAAATAGGCTTCGTTAGCTTTAAAACAAAAACTTATTCCGAGGAGTTTAGCGCTTAGGGAGTCAAGTGAGGTTGTTTCGGTGTCAATGGCAATAATTTTTTGTCCTTTTATTTTTTTTAAGAAATTTTGAAATTTTTTTTCTTCATTTATTAATTGATAATTAAAAGTAGTTTTATTTCTGGAAAATTTATCAACCTTGCTGTCAGGGTCGTTTTTTATAAAGTTTAAATTTAAGACTCTAGCTAAGAGAGATTTAAATTCTAGGCGACTAAAAGTATCATTAATTAAATTTTTATTAAATTGTTTTATTTGGGTTTCCTCTATCTTAAAGTTGATTGGAGCTGAAAGACTAATAGTAACTAGCTCTTGACTTAAATAAGCCATACTTTTATTTTTTGACAGCAATTCCTTAGTTCTTTCTTTAATTTTGGGGCTGTTTATGTTTTTATAGATATTATCTAGGTTAGAAAAATTTTGTAATAATTCAACAGCTGTTTTTTCTCCTATTCCAGCTACTCCGGGAATATTATCGCTAGAATCACCTTTAAGAGCTTTAAAGTCAATTAATTGTTCAGCTTTTATTCCATAACGTTCTATTATTTTTTTTTCATCGTATAAAACTGAATCAGTTAAGCCTCGACTCATGCTGTATACTTTAGTTTTTTCATTTACTAATTGTAAGGTGTCTGTGTCTCCAGTAATTATTATAACTTCAATTTTTGGATTTTTTTTATTTATATTTTTAGCAATAGTGCCAATTAAATCGTCAGCTTCAAAACCATCTAATTCAAAGATTGGCAAAGAAAAGGCTTGGGCAATCTCCTTAACCATGGGGATTTGATCATATAATTCTTGAGGAGCTTTTACTCTGGTGGCCTTATATTCTTGATAGGCTTGGTGTCTAAAAGTTGGCGCTCTTTTATCTAGGGTTAAAACAGCATGAGTGGGCTTTAACTCTGATAAAGCTTTAATTAAAAAAGAAGCAAAGCCGTAAGCGGCATTGGTAATTTTTCCGTCCTTGGTTTGCAGGGTTGTTGGCAGGGCGTGAAAACTTCTATGAATTAAGGCATT
>CAZMNE010000036.1:0-5912 GCA_964567645.1 uncultured Gammaproteobacteria bacterium | reverse complement strand
AAATAAAGTTTTTCTATTATTGAATATTTCTTTTCTTCAATTAAAAGATTTATAATATATGAAATCTGGCTTTTATCTTTAAAAGAATAGTTAAGCTCAGCCGCTTTAATAAGGTTTTCATTACGCTTTTCTGTATCTCCTATTTCATTGTAGGCTGTGCCTAAAAGATAGTAAGTTGAAGAAATTTTAGGATTAATTTTAATAACTTTTTCAGCTTCAGCTATAGACTTCTCAACTTCCCCATCTAGCAAGTAAAACTTTGAAGCAAATAGATGTGTTTGTGGAAAATAAGGAAACTTAGAAAGCATTATTTCTGTTGTTTCTTTAGCTTTTCCAAGATAAGCCTTGTCCCATTGAGAATAAATTGTTTCTAAATCCCCTTTAATAGTTATTAAGCTAAAACGCCAGGGATTTTTTTGAATAACTTTATCAATTTCCAAAACCAAAGTTTCTATAATATTTTTTTTATTTTGTTCATCTATTTTAGAACCATATGCAGTATACATTTTATTTACTCCAATAATAATATCTGCTTTAAGAAATGATGGATTATTTATTACGTTTTTTAATTCCTGAAAAGCTTCTTCTCCTTTTTCTTGCCTTATAAAAGAACCAGTTTTTATTATTTTTTTACTTACTAAATAAGGTTCCGCTACCCATTTAACTGTCGAAAAAAGAACTAAACAAAAAATTATAATAATAAATAGCGTTTTTCCCATTTTTAAAGAATAACTAGATTGAAGTTCTTCGTTATGATTATCTTTATTTTTTATCGATAAAGAATTTTTAGATGAATACAAGTCCGAAAGTGACACTATAAAAGCCAAGACTAGAAAGAACATTAGATAACTCTCATAAAAATCAAAAATAAAGACATTTTGAATAAAATACCCTATTAAACATCCACCTAAGGCTAAGGAAGGCAAAAACCATTCTTGCTTTTTTCTTAATTGATTTAGAAAATAAAAAGCAATTCCAAAAATAGACAAATAAGATAAAAATCCAAAAATACCATTAGTAGCTAAAACTTCCATTGGTTTATTATGAGCCCTATCAAAATAAAAATCTTCGGGCAAATACTTCATAACTTCTGGATTAAAATTCTGTACATAAGCAGCTTCGTAATTCTCTTGGCCCCAACCAAATAAAGGTTTTTGTAAAAAGCTTTTCCAAGCTGTTCCTGCTGAAAAAATACGAGACTTTGCTGTAGGATCATTTAAAGAAATTGAGGCAAATCTATTTAAAATTGAATTATTTTTTACAAATTCTGTGTTCTTTCCTGCAAAAACAAAAGCAGTCATTATCAAAATAAAAACTATAAAACTAATAGCTATTTTCTTAAAAATGATTAAATTTTTATTTTTAGAAAGAAAAATAATTGCTAAGGCAATTAAAATAATGCTAGCTATATAGCCCAGCATCATTCCCCTGGTCAAGGTAACGAAAACTAAAAAACTTTGAATAAAAAAAGGAATTAACCACCAATTAAATATCTTTTTATCAAAATTATATTGCCGAAAATAAAAATATAGAGCTAAAAAGGCATTAAAAAATAAATAAGCAGCCAAATAAGAAGGGTTACCAGTATATCCTACAAGACGATCATTAGTAATTTTAATAAATATTTGTGCTATTCCTAAGAAATAAAGAAGGGAAATAAAAGAATAAAAAAGACTAATAAATACTTGGGTTTTTAAAATTTTTTCTATTTCTAAATAATCAAAAACAGTTGCTACTATGAGGAAAAAGGATATGAAATACCAAATACCTAACACCCCTTCCATTCTTTCATTGCTAGAAAACAAACTATAAAAAAAATTAACACCAAAAACCGCAGAAAGAAAAACAATAATCCCAAAAATAATTACTGCTTTAATTAAAGGGTTTTTAAAAACAACTAGATTCCCCTTATCATTATGCCTACCAAACATATACAAAGACCAAATTATCAACATTAAGCCAACAATTATTCGAAAAACAGTTGCCTTACCGATAACAAAAGGAAAATAGCTTTGAATATCAACAAAAAAAGGCGTTAATAAAGCCGCGATTGTAAGATAAAAAAGTATTTTTTTAAAATTAACTTTCATATTGTTTTATAATAAAAACTAAAATAAAATTAATAAATTTTCTTAATATTATCTACAAGTTTTGATTTGCTGCTGCCCTTGTTAAAGGACCAAAATAACCTGTGGTAATAATACCTTTAAACAATTGATACCTCTGCACTGCTGCCAGGGTTAAAGGACCGTAATAACCAGTAACCAATTTTTCTGGATAGATATCATTTCCTAAATTAGATAAAAACTGCTGCAAGCATTTTACTTGCTCTGATCTCATCCCGTAAGATAGATCCTGAGAAAAAATCGAACAACTATCATTGTATTGATAAGTTTTTTGCATTGCTAGCTGTGTTTGCAACATTACAACTTGTCTTTTTAATTCATCAATTTTTTTTAATAAAGATTGAATAATTTCTTCTTCATTCTCTTCTATTAATACAGTATTAGATACTTCCCAAGAATGATAATAAGTTTTCCCTTGTTCTCCGGAAAAACCAATGAATGGTATAAAATAGATTGCTTTGTTTTCATTTCCCATTTCTTCAACGTAAAGTTCTCGAATATTAACTAAAGAGAAATCTAAAAATCCTACAGTTTTTGCACCATTAACCTTTTCTATTATATATGGAATCTTCTTTATTGGTACTTCTTCTGGAATTGTGAATTTTAATTTAATAACCCCAATCCCTCCTGTAATTTTTTGTAATTTTGCATCCCAAGCTTTAATTGAGTTAGTAATCGAAAGAGAGCTTTTAACATGAGTTGGTAAGTAATAAGAATAAGCAATAGCTGAATAATCTTTTAAAATAGAATTTTGATAACAATATTCATCTCCTAAGGAGCAATCATTTGCAATATTAGCCACCAACCAATCTAATACTACTTTTTCAAAATCAGTTTGATATTTTTTTAAAACTTCATTAAAAGAATTTAACCCACTACTTGATGGATGTTTTAATATTTCACTAAGAAACTGATTCCCAAATTGTTCTTTTAGATACAAAGCAAATAAATAAACTTCAGCATAGTCTCTATTATTATTTTCCCAATTAACTAGATTAATCGTTGTTGAATTTAATAAGCCTTGAGCTCTTTGTCTTGTTATTAAGCTAACATCAGAGCCAGCTATTTGACCTCCAAATTCTGACATTAACTCATAAAACCAAGTTTCTGACCCTGGCTTTTGTTTTAAAGTAATCAAATGAGTAAACTCATGCGCTAATTGATAATTCAAAACATCCAAAGAAGATTCTAAAAATAATTCAATATTTAAATATACAATTTGACCCTCATTTGAATATTCAGCTATAGAACTTTCGTAACTATCTATAGCTCTTACATAACCGCCAAAATCACTTTTTAAAGGTTGCAAAAGAATAATAACTCGTGAATCATTATCCACTCCAGGATTATCCTCTGTTCCTAAAAGATTTGTTAAGTTCGGATATGTTTTGTATTCAAAATTATTTGCTAAATTATATAATTTATTATCTAATTCATTTCTTTGATCAAAGTCTTCATACCATTGCTTGTCAATATAAAAATATATTTTATTAGTAGTTTTTAATAATTGAGCTTCTATTTGATTTCTTCCATATAAATCATGTTCTGAATCAACAAAAAAAATAGCCTCTTGTCCCCACCCAGCTAAAGAAACATTAGGAAATAAAAACCCAATGAAAAGACTAATTAATAGCCCACTAAAAAGCAAAAATATCTTTTTCTTAAAGTAAAACATAGAAATATAATAACAAAAAAACAATAAAAATTCAAAGAGCACCAATAAAAAATCGCCCGCAAAATTACGGGCGATTTTTTTGCCATTTTATAATGGCGAACCTGCAAGGAAAGGTTAGTAAGCTAAGTTTGCTTGACCTGTTATAAAGTCAGACAAATTACCTGTATAAGTACTAGTATAAGTATTATCTGCAGTACCCCAAGTTATTTGCTTGGCTGCTACTTGATAATACCCACCGGAAGTTGCTGTTAAGTGAATAGAAGTATTCAATTCACAAACGGCTGTATTTCCAGCTGTAATTCTCCAGCCATCTGTGGCTGCAGTAGCTCCGCTTGTACAAGTAAATCCATTAGCTACTGTACCAGAAGCAGCTTCTACTGTTGGTGTAACAGTGCTAGTAGCACTACCTACATTTCCAACATAGACATCACTTGTTCCACCTGCTGTTATGTTGAAAACAATTTTAGCGTCACCCATGCTCTTTGGCTTTTCAGTAGTTCCGCTTACTTCAAAGCTAGTGCTTGATAAGGTAACAATAGGACCTGCTAAATAAATATACTGTTTAGCACCTATAACTGCAGAACCACCTGCAGAAGCAACATTGCTATTACCGTCAATACCACTAAGAACAGGACCTGTGGAAATTTCTACTGTATCACCACCTGCATAATCTGTATCAAGTTGAGAAACAATAGCTTTCACAGTTAAAGTTTTAGTTGTATTAGCTGCTATAGGCAAAGTAAAGTTAGACCAAGTAACAGTACCAGAAGCGGCAGGAGCAGCAGCAGCTACTTGAGTAGCACCATCCCAAAGCTCGAGGCTTACTGTGGTTGTTGCATTGCTGCTTGTTGCTGTAATAGTACCACTATTAAAGGTAGCAGCTACATCAGTATTATTCTTTACATTGAACTTCAAAACCTCAACTCTAGTAGTTGCACTAGAACTGCCAATAACATTACCAGCTTTTGGATTATCAGCAGCTGCAGTAACAGTAAAGGTAGCTGTTTGAGCAGCAGAGATTGTTATAGACTGAGAAGTTATATCAGATCCAGTTGCTGATGTATAAGTAACTCCAGCTGTATCATTTGAAACAATTCCACTAGCCAAAAGACTAAAGGTAAATGTTTTACTAGCTACAGTAGAGCTAACACCAGGAATAACTGTTGCTTTAACAGTTAAAACTTTCTGAGTATCTTTAGAAACTACCCAATCTAATCCACTAATATCAAAAGTGTAAATACTAGCAAAAGTATTTTCAATGGCATTAGTTTGAGTTATTGGTAACTCAGCTAATTTTGTTGCACCATCCCAAACTGAAATGGATGAAAAAGCTTGCCATGGAAATACATTAGCTGTAGTACTAGTTGTCTTAACTGATACTTTTCTGATTGTCATGTCAGAACCAGTAGCTTTATATTGACCAGCTACTAAATCATAAGTTTGACCACCATATACGGTTGTTACTGGATTTGATACTGGATAGCTAACAACACTTAAGCTTCCATATGAAGGAGCTACGGTTGTTGTAGTAGTTCCATCAGGAACTGTGGTTGTTGTAGTTGGTGTGCAATATAATGCATTCAACTGTGCCCTTGTTAAAGGACCAACATAACCTGTTGTGATTATACCGTGTTTGGCTTGAAAAGCCTTGACAGCAGCTAAGGTCAAAGAACCAAAATAAGTGGTTTCTGAACCAGGAGCTCCGGCACCAGAGGCAGCTACTCTAGTAGCTGGGTCTAGATTAAGAGTTTGCTGGAGTTTTAAAACCTCAGCGCTTGTCATTCCGTGCTCTAAATCAGTATAGAAACATACAGCCCCTGTTGCAGGAGTAGATGTTTGTCCAGCTAATTGAGCTTGTAAGCTATTAATTAAAGCTGTTAACTGATTGATTTGTTCTTGAAGCTCTTCAACTGTAGCTCCAGAAACTGGAACTGCAATTACTGAAAGAGCAAAAGTTACAGCAAGCACAGATGCGATTATTTTTTTATTCATTGTTATTTATTCGACTTAATTAATTTATGATTATTACCGACCAACTATCTAAATTAGTGAAGAGCGCTCTGTGATGCACTCACCAATTTATTGTAAGTTAATAATCGTTTTCTTCTAAT
>CAZMNE010000035.1:0-6118 GCA_964567645.1 uncultured Gammaproteobacteria bacterium | reverse complement strand
TGCAAAAAAAGATAAAAAAGAAAAAGAGGCTGATAAAGAAGATAAACCTAAAAAAACAAAAAAAGAATAATTAGTCTAAAAACAAGAGGAGTAAAAACCTCTTGTTTTTTATTTGTTTTTAAAATTAAATTATTATATAATAATAATACATAATAATTAATATTTTTTATATGAAAGGAATTTTTAAGAATTTTTTATTGTTTTTCTTTATTTTTTTAGTAATCGCTAGTATTTTTACCATTTTTTCTGAAAATAAGGGCCAAGTTGAAAATATTGGAATAAATGATTTTATTTCTCTAGTTGAAGATGAGCAAGTTTCTGAAATAGAGGTGGTTAGTAATAAAATAAATATTACCCTTAATTCGGGGGATAAAAAAATCACCAAAAAAGAAACCGGAGAGTCTTTTTCTAGTTTTATTAGTAATTTCTCAATTAATCCAGAAAAATTATCAAAAATTGATATAGTTGTTAAAGAGGAGGATGGATTTAGTGCTTTTATGATTTCCTTGTTGCCATTTTTAATTCCTTTTTTGTTAGTAATGATTTTTATTTATTTCATGATGAAAGGAGTTTCGGGAGCTAATTCTAAAGCGATGATGTTTGGTCAATCTCAGGCTAGAGAATTTGATAATAATCAAAAGAATAAAGTAACCTTTAAAGATGTGGCTGGAGCTAAGGAGGCTAAGCAAGAATTAAGTGAGGTGGTTGATTTTCTAAAATTTCCTAAAAAATTTCATGAATTGGGGGCCAAGATTCCCAAAGGAGTTTTGCTTTTAGGTAGTCCTGGGACCGGAAAAACCTTAATGGCCAAAGCGGTCGCCGGAGAGGCCAATGTTCCTTTCTATAGTATTTCTGGCTCAGAGTTTGTGGAAATGTTTGTTGGTGTTGGAGCTTCTCGAGTTAGGTCGTTGTTTCAAAAAGCTAAAAAGAATTCTCCCTGTATAGTTTTTATAGATGAAATTGATGCCGTCGGTCGTCGTCGCGGAGCGGGTTTGGGCGGTTCTCATGATGAAAGAGAGCAGACCTTAAACCAAATCTTAGTAGAGATGGATGGTTTTGATCCTAGTGTTAATATTATTATTATTGCGGCGACTAATAGGCCTGATGTATTAGACCCAGCCTTACTTCGTCCAGGCAGATTTGACCGTCAGGTTGTTATTGATTTACCAGATTTAAAAGATAGAGAAGAAATATTAGAGGTTCATGCTAAAAAGAAACCAATTGAAAAAAATATCAAATTAAAAAGGATTGCTGAAAGAACCCCTGGTTTTAGTGGGGCTGACTTGGCTAATGTTTTAAATGAAGCGGCTATTTTAGCTGCTCGACAAAATAAAAAAATTATTGAAATACCAGATTTGTTTGAGGCTATTGAAAAAGTTATGATGGGACCAGAAAGAAAGAGCCGGGTTATAACAGAAGAGGAAAAAAAGATAACAGCCTATCACGAAGCTGGGCATGCTTTGGTAGCTCATTTTTCACCTAATGCTGACCCAGTTCATAAAATATCTATTATTGCTCGCGGACAAGCTGGTGGTTATACTTTAAAATTACCTTCCTTTGATAAACGTATGTATTCTAAAAATTATTTTATAGATGAAATCGCCGTTTTATTAGCTGGCCATTTAACCGAAAAAAAGATATTTGGAGAAGTTACCACCGGAGCCACTTCAGATTTAAGAAGAGCAACTAATATCGCAAAAAGACTTATTACTGATTATGGCATGAGTGAAAAATTAGGTCCTCGAACTTTTGGAGAAAAAGAAGAAATGATATTCTTAGGCAGAGAGATTCATGAACAAAGAGATTATAGTGAAAAAATTGCTGAATTGATTGATGAAGAAATTGCTGAGTTTATTAAAGAAGGGGAGAAACGAGCCGAAGAAATAATTAATACCAGAAAAGAGGAATTGGAAAAGATAGTAAGGGCCTTACTTGAAAAAGAGACTATTGAAAAAGAAGAATTTGAAAAGATTGTTAATAATAAAAATTAAAAATATTTTAGTTTTATTGACTATTATTATTTTTTAAATTATACTTGTTTATATTAAGTTAATCAGCTTAATATAAATTCTAAAGTTTTAACTTGAAAACACTATGTCTGTACCAAAGAAAAGAAAAACTAGGTCATCTGTTGGCCAAAGTCGTTCCCACGATGCTTTAAAAACCAAAACTTTAAATAATTGTTCAAAATGCGGACAAGCAATCTTACCACATACTGCTTGTAGCTTTTGTGGAAATTATAAAGGGAAAACAGTTTTAAAGGTTAAAGGTAAAAAAGTTACTAAATAAAATAAAAACAAAGCGCTATTTAGGGCTTTGTTTTTATAATCTTAAATATGGCTAATCGACACTTATCTAGAACTATTGCCATGCAAACTTTATTTGTATGGGATTTTAATAATCAAAAAAAGGATATTAAAGAAATAATACAGGAGAATTTTTCTAATTTTGCTCCTGATTTTGATGATGGAGGTTTCGTGGAAGAATTAGTTTCTGGTGTTTTTAATAATATTAAGGCTATTGATGATTATATAAGAAAATATGCCCCCGAATGGCCGATTGATCAAATAACTATTATTGATAGAAATGTTTTACGCCTAGGTGTTTATGAGTTAGTTTTTTCAGAAAAAATGCCACCCAAGGTTGCCATTAACGAAGCTATTGAGGTAGCTAAAAATTTTGGCGGAGATTCTTCTGGTAAATTTATTAATGGAGTTTTAGGATCTATTTATAATAATATGTCCGAGGAGGAAAAAGCCAAGAAAGAGATTGTCTCTCCTAAAGTTAAAAAAGAAAATGATTTAGAAAAAGATGAGAATGATTCTCATAAGAAAAATAAACAAAATAATCAATAAAAAAGTAAAATAAATTCTAATTTTTGATTTTAATTATATTAAAATCAGTGATTATAATTTACTCTACCTATGAGTAATTTAAAAAATTTAGAAAAAATTATTAATGTAAAATTTAATAATATTGACTTATTGCAACAAGCTTTAGTTCATCGTTCTTTTATTAATGAGCATCCCGATTTTAGGGTTGGACACAATGAGAGATTAGAATTTTTAGGAGATGCTGTCTTGGAAATTATTATTACCGAATATTTGTTTATAAATTTTCCAGATAAGCCCGAGGGAGATTTAACTAATTGGCGTGCCAGTTTAGTAAATTCTAAAATGCTTTATCAGGTTGCTAAAAATCTTAATTTTGAAAAATATTTGTTGTTATCTAAGGGGGAGTCTAGAGATAAAGACTCTAAGGCTCGACAATATATTTTAGCAGATTCAGTAGAGGCCATTATTGGAGCTATTTATTTAGATCAAGGACTAGAAGTTGCTAAAAATTTTATATTTAAAAATGTCATTATTAATTTGGATGATATTATTAAAAATAAAACATACTTAGATCCAAAATCTAGATTTCAAGAGGTGTCTCAGGAAATTGCTGGAATCACCCCTAGCTATAAAGTATTAAAAGAAGAGGGACCTGACCATGCTAAAAAATTTACTATTGGTCTTTTTTTAGAGGAAGAGTTAGTTTCAGTTGGGGAGGGGTTTTCCAAACAAGAGGCTCAAACTGATGCGGCTGAAAAGGGTTTGCAAGTGAAAAATTGGTCATAATTTAAATATATGAATTTTAAAAAAATATTTGAAGTTGCTATTTCAAAAAACGCTTCCGATGTTCATTTGGTTCATGGCTTTCCACCGATTATCAGAATAGATGGGGTTCTTTTTGGTTTAGAGGTTCCTGCTTATAAGATTTTTCCACTGACAGCCTCTCAGTCCTTCCGATCTGAGAATGTCTTAGAAACAGAGGATTTTTTATCAGAAAATTTATCTTCCAATAAGAAAATTATTAATTCGGAATTTTTAGATGAGACTCTTAAAGAAATTTTAACTAAAGAGCAATTAAAAATATTTTCAGAAGAGAAGGATTATGATTTTGGTTATCAAATTGATGATTATAGATTTAGAGTTAATTTGTCATATGAAAGGAATAATTTAAAGTTAGTAGCTAGAATCATTAGTCACAGAAAACCAACTTTAGAAGATATTGATATGCCCGCTAGGGTTACTGATCTTTTAAAATTAAAGCAGGGTTTAATCTTGGTTACTGGTCCTACTGGCTGCGGAAAATCTACTTCTTTAGCTGCTATGATTAATTATATAAATGATAATCGTAATTGTAATATAGTAACCTTTGAAGATCCTATAGAATTTGTTTTCAAATCTAATAAGAGTATTATTACTCAGAGACAATTGGGAACTGACATGAATTCTTTTGCTAGCGGTTTAAAGCACGTCTTGAGACAAGACCCTAATGTTATTATGGTTGGAGAAATGAGAGATTTAGAAACCATCTCCACAGTGATAACCTTAGCTGAAACTGGTCATTTAGTTTTGGCTACCTTGCACACCAGAAACGCTTCTCAAACTATTGATCGTATTATTGATATATTTCCACCTCATCAGCAAAATCAAATTAAAGCTCAGTTGTCCTTGATTTTATCGGCCGTTGTTTCTCAGGTTCTTATTCCCAAAAAAGATGGTGGTCGAGTGGCTGTTAGAGAAATCATGATTAACAACACGGCTATTTCTAATTTAATTAGAGATCAAAAAATTTCTCAAATTAAAAATGTTATTGAAACTCATTCAGCTGATGGCATGATGAGCTTCGAGAGAAGTTTGAAAAGTTTATATGAAAAAGACTTAGTAACTGAAGAAGAGGCTAGAAAATTTTTAAATAATAAAATTATTTTTGGCTAGTTTTTTCATAAATATTTTTACCATCACTTATTATAATAATCGTTCCGTCTAAGTCAGTTCGGAACGTTTTTATTTTTAGTTTTTCTAGTCTTTTTAAGACTCTTAAGCTGGGGTGATTGAATTTATTATTTTTACCCACCATGATAACAGCTATTTTAGGATCAACTTTTTCTAAAAATTCTTGTTGGCTGGAAGTGATAGAGCCGTGATGTCCTATTTTTAAAACATCACTTTTTATATTTAATTCTTTTTTTAAAATTTCATTTTCAATTTCAATTTCAGCATCTCCCATAAATAAAAATTTAGAATTTTTGCAATCCAATTGACTAATTATTGAAGAATTATTTAAGTTTTCTATTTCTTTATTAAAAAAACTTTCCCAAGGAAATAATATATCAAGGCTGCAATTTTCACCCAATTTAATAGATTGATCTTTTTGAGGGATTAGAAGAGGAATATTTTTTTTATTTATTTCTTCTATTAATTCTAAGTAAGCTGGTGAGTCAAATATTATTCCCGTATAAATAATATTTTTAATTTTGTAGGTTTTTATTATTTGAATTAATCCAATGATATGATCATCGTGAGGGTGGGTTATTATCACTAGGTCTATTTTTTTATTCCACCAGGGAATTTTTTTATTTAAATCATTTATCCCCTGACTACTTCCAAAGTCTATTATAATTTGATGCTTCTCGGGAGTTTTTATAAAAATAGCATCGCCCTGTCCTACGTCAATAAAAGAAACTTCTAAGTTATTATTTTTTTGATAATAATAGTAGTTATATAAAACATAAATTAGTCCCAATAATAATCCTAGAATTATTATTATTTTTTTTGTTATTTTTGATTTATTCATATTTTTATTTTAACTTATTTAAAATAAATAATTTTTAAATTTTTTTTAAAAATAATAAAAATAATTATTATAACCCTTTATTTGTAAGGTGTTGACAAAGATTAAAAAATGCTATATAATACAAAATAGTTTATAAAAAATATTGATCTGTTCAAAAATAAATTATGTTTATTAAGTTTTTATTGTCAAATAAAAATTAGCGGCTTCAAGCTTTTATAAGCTTTTTTAAGAGCCGCTTTTGAGCGGTTTTTTCTTTTTCAAAAAAATATTTAGATGTTAAAAATTCAAACATCATTTTTTAAATGGTGTTTGGAAATTAATATTTAAGTGATCTTTAAAAATAGAAAAATATTTTATTGTTAGTTTAGCAATTTCAACAATAAAATTTAGAACCAAAAAAATTTTTGAATTTAAAGTCAAAAATGTGAGAAAATCTCGTTAAGGGTATATGGTGAATGCCTTGACATAAAAAGACGATGAAGGACGTAGCAGC
>CAZMNE010000034.1:0-6853 GCA_964567645.1 uncultured Gammaproteobacteria bacterium | reverse complement strand
GTGGATTATTTAATAAATAATGGTTTAATTTCCAAAACAATGTGGACTAATACACACCCTTGACTTTTTATTTTTAATGCTTAATAATTAGAGTGTTGAAAAACATTATAAATATTACCTAATATTTTAAGTATTTTTTAAAGAATTAAATTTTTATTTAATTTTTATTATTCTATGTTTAAAAAAGGATATAATAAAGAAATTGCTCGAGCCATGGCTCTATATATTACCTATTCAGTTATTGGGCCATTATTAATTTTTGGAGGGATCGGTTACGTTATTGATAAAATTTTGGACACTAGATTTTTTCTATTGTTTTCTGTTTTTGTGGCCTATGTTATTTCTAATATTTTAATGTTTAGAAAACTGAAGAGCATCAATCATTCTATTAATGTGATTGATTCTAGGGCTTCTGAGGAGAAGGAAAAATTGGAATTATCAGGAGATTCTAGCGAAGAAGATAATTATAAAGAATAATATGGGATTAAATATATCACTTGCTCCAGACATTTTGTTCTATATAGGAACAACCCCAATTACTAATACCTTTTTTTGGTCAGTGGTGGTTTCATTATTTTTGATGGTTTTTTTTGTTTTTATAGCTAAAAAGTTGAAAGATATCCCTTCCGGCATACAGAATATTATTGAAATGTTGATAGAGGGTAGTTATTCTTTTGTAGAGTCAATTATTGGCCCAGGTAAAAAAGCTAGAAGAGTCTTTCCGTTGGTAGCTACTATGTTCATTTTTATAGTATTTTCTAATTTATTAGTATATATTCCTGGGCAATCAGCTTTTACTTTTAATACAGCTGATGGGCCAGTAGCGATTTTTAGAGCTGTTATGTCCGACTATGGATTGGTTTTGATGATGACTTTAGTGTCTGTTATTATAATGCAGATAATAGCAATTGCCATTAGTGGTCCCTTTGGATATATTGGAAAATTTTTAAATTTTAAAAGTCCTTTAAAGTTTTTTCTCGGAATAATGGATTTAATAGGTGAAATTGCCAAAATTGTTTCTTTGTCATTTCGTTTGTTTGGAAATATTTTTGCTGGAGAGGTTTTGGGGGCAGTGATGTTGTTTTTGTTTCCGTTTTTTACCCCTTTGCCTTTTATGTTTTTAGGTTTGTTAACCGCCGTTGTTCAGGGATTTGTGTTTTCCGTTTTGACGTTAGTGTTTATTTCCATGGCATCTGAAACTGAAAGTGAATAAAAAATATAAATTAATATATTAATTAATTTTATCTAATATCTTTTTAAAAATATATTAGATAAATAAAAAAAATATGGATGTTCAAGCAGCTAAATACATTGCAGCTGGTATCGCCATTGGTTTAGGCGCTTTCGGTCCAGCTATTGGAGAAGGTATTGCTGCCTCTAAGGCATTGGAGGCTATCGGTAGAAACCCAGAAGCTAGTGGAAAAATTACTCCACTTATGTTTGTGGGTATGGCCATTACTGAATCAACTGGTATCTATGCCTTGGTTGTAGCTTTAATCATTTTATTTGGTTAATTTTTTGCATGATGTCTGGGGTTCTAAAGGACTCCAGGAATTATTTAAAAAATTAAATTAGTATAAAAATATGGAATTATTTAATGCTTTAGGCATAAATGTAAAAATATTGATAGCTCAATTTTTGAATTTTGCTATTTTAATTTTTGTTTTATGGAAATTTGCCTATACTCCGATCTTAAAATTTTTAGAAGAGAGACGTAAAAAAATTGAAGAAGGGGTTAAAAATTCTGAATTAGCTGTTACTAAATTAGCTGAAATTGCTGAGAAGGAAAAAGAGGTTATTATTGAAGCCAAAAAAGAGGCTTTAAATATTCTTAATGAAGCCAAGGATAATGCTGAGAAAAGAGGAAATGAGTTAATAAAAAAAACCCAAGAAGAAGCTTCTAATGTTATTGTTAAAGAGAGGGAAAAATTTAATCAGGAAAAAATTGAAGCTTTTAAAGAAATGAAAAATAGTTTATCAGAGTTAGTGGTTTTGGCTGTAGAAAAAGTTATTAATGAAAAAATGACTTCTGAAAAAGATATTGAAATTATTAAAAAAGCTTTAAAAGATTAATATGAAAATTGTTGCTAAACAATATGCTCAGGCTTTGTTTTCGGAAATAAAAGATCGGGCCGAAAAAGATATTTCTAGTATAATAAATAATTTTGTTGAAATATTAAAAAAAGACAATTGCCTTTCTCAGATGGAAAAAATTATTTTTTATTTTAATGATCTTTGGAAAAAAGAGTATTTTTTGGTGGAGGCTGAAATTAATATTGCTAGAAAAATAGAGCCAGAATTAAAAAAAGAAATAGTTCAGTATTTAACAAAAATATCTCAAGCTAAAAAAATTAATATTATTGAAAAAGAAAATAAGAAATTGGTGGGTGGTTTTGTGGTTAAATATAATGATAAGATAATTGACGCTAGTGTTAAAAATAAAATAAATAAATTTAAAAATAGTTTAATTCAATAAAAAATATGGAAAACAATTCAAAGGATTTTATTGTCGAGCAAATAAGACAAAGAATTTCCGAATTTAAATCGGAGATTAAAGAACAAAATTTTGGCAAAGTGGTTGAAATTGGCGATGGTATCGCTAAGGTTTCTGGTTTATCAGAGGCTATGATGTCAGAAATGATTGAGTTTAAAACAGAGAAGGGTTTAGTTTACGGAGTGGTTTTAAACTTAGAAGAAGACAGTGTTGGTGTGGTTGTCTTGGGAGATCATAGTGGTATTAAAGAAGGAGATGAGGCTGTTTCTTTAAAGAGAATTTTAGAAGTTCCGGTTGGCGATGGGATTATTGGGAGAGTGGTTAATCCCTTAGGGATTGCTATTGATGGCAAAGAAAATATTAAGGTTGAAAAATTTTATCCAATTGAGAAAATTGCTCCTGGAGTTATTACTCGTGAATCAGTTAATGAACCGGTTCAAACTGGTATTAAGTCTATTGATGCTATGATTCCAGTGGGTCGCGGACAACGTGAATTAATTATTGGAGATCGTCAAATTGGAAAAACTGCTATTGCTATTGATACTATTATCAATCAAAAAGGACAAAATATGAAGTGTATTTATGTAGCCATTGGACAAAAAGAATCTAAGATTGCTGGAATAGTTGCTAAATTACAAGAAGCTGGGGCTATGGAATATACTACTGTAGTAGTAGCTGGTGCTAGTGATCCTTCATCTTTGTTATATATCGCGCCTTATTCTGGTTGTGCTATGGCAGAATACTTTTTAGACAAGGGAGAGGATGTTTTAATTGTTTATGATGATTTATCTAAACATGCGGTGGCTTATCGTGAAATTTCTTTACTTTTGAAGAGACCACCGGGACGTGAAGCTTACCCAGGAGATGTTTTTTATCTTCATTCTAGATTATTAGAGAGAGCTTGTAAATTAAATAAAGATTTTGGCGGAGGTTCAATTACTGCTCTTCCAATTATTGAAACTCAGGCTGGAGATGTTTCTGCTTATATTCCAACCAATGTTATCTCTATTACTGATGGACAAATATATTTAGAGCCAGATTTATTTTATCAAGGAAATCGTCCTGCTATTAACGCTGGTTTGTCTGTTTCTCGTGTTGGAAGTAGCGCTCAAATTAAGGCTATGAAAAAGGTGGCTGGTAAAATGCGTTTAGAAGCTGCTCAATATCGAGAATTAGCTGCCTTTGCTCAATTTGGTTCTGATTTAGATGATGAAACTAAAAAGAAATTAGAGAGAGGTAAGAGACTAATGGAAATCTTAAAACAAGGGCAATATGAGCCAATGGATGTAGCTGAGCAAGTTGCTATTTTCTTTTCTTTAATTAATGGCTTAATGGATAATGTTCCAGTAGAAAAAATTAGAGAATTTGAAGCTGGAGTTTTAATTTATCTAAGAGATAATGCTAATGATATTTTTAAAGCTATCAGAGAAGTAAAAGTACTAGAAGAGGCTAATGAGGAAAAATTAATTAAAGTGATTAATGATTACAAGGATACTTTAGATTATTTAATAAAATAAATTTGTTTTAATAATTGTATATGGCTAAGACCAAGGAAATACAACGTCGAATTAAGTCGGTTAATAATACCAAAAAAATAACCAGGGCTATGGAGATGGTAGCAGCTGCTAAAATGAGAAAATCGGTTGAAGCAGTTTTAAGAACTAGGACCTATGCTAATTTAGCTTGGGTTACGGTTTTAAATATCGCAGCGGCTTCTGATTCTGGAAAAAATTTACATCCACTTTTGAATAAAAAAATTGAGACTAAAAAAGTGGCTATGGTTTTAATTAGCTCTAATAGGGGTTTATGCGGTAGTTTTAATACTAGTATTATTAATAAGGCGGTTAGTTCTATAAAAAAACATGGAGGTGTAGAGACGGACTTTATTGTTGTTGGTAAAAAAGGATTGGCGGTTAATAGCCGTTATAAATATAATGTTTCAGCTGAATTTGGTAAGGCTGACTTTGTTTCTGAAATAAAAGAAATTATGCCGATTGCTCGTTTATTAATAGGTGATTTTTTACAAGGAAAATATGATAAAGTTTTTGTTGCCTATACTGATTTTGTTAGTGCCTCTAAGCAGATTCCTCGAGTTAAACAAATTCTTCCAGTTGATATTGAGGCTGATGATGAATATTTAGGGGTGGTTGGTAAGGATGAGAGAGTTGGTTCTGATAAAGAATATATTGCTGATAAAGAATCAAAATATTTAAGAGATAATGGCCAAAAATTTATCTTTAAATATGAGCCTGGGACCGAAGAGGTTTTAAATCAATTATTGCCTAGGTTAATTGAAGTTCAATTATTTCAAGCCTTGTTAGAGTCTAATGCTTCGGAACATAGTGTTAGAATGGCTTCTATGCATCAAGCTACCGAAGCAGCCAATGACTTGGTTAAGGAGTTAGTGTTATATTATAATAAAGCTCGTCAGGCGGCTATTACTTCAGAAATTGCTGAGATCAGTGCCGGAGCTAATGCTTTAAAAAAATAAATTATTAAATATTAAAATAAAAAATAAAAAGTATGGAAAAAGATAATAAAAAAACTGGAATAATTAAGCAAATCATCGGAGCGGTGGTTGATGTTTATTTTGAAGGTGATTTACCAGAGGTTTATACTGCTTTGGAGGCCGAAACTTCTAAAAATAAAATAATTTTAGAAGTCCAACAACATTTAGGGTTCGGCGTTGTTAGAACGATTTCTATGGGTTCAACTGACGGATTAAAAAGAGGTGATGAAGTTTTAAGCACTGGGCAAGGAATTACAGTTCCAGTTGGAGAAGAAACTTTGGGAAGAATTTTTAATGTTTTGGGAGAGGCTGTTGATGGTGGTGATAATTTGGTAAACACCAAAAGATATGAGATTCATCGTCAAGCTCCTAATTTTGTAGATCAATCTACTAAGACAGAGATTTTAGAAACTGGAATAAAAGTTATTGATTTAATTTGTCCGATAGCTAAAGGAGGAAAGGTTGGTTTATTTGGTGGTGCTGGAGTAGGAAAAACTGTAGTTATTCAGGAATTTATTAATAATATTGCTAAGGCTCATGGAGGATATTCTGTTTTTGCTGGAGTGGGAGAAAGAACTCGTGAAGGAAATGATTTATTTCATGAAATGAAGGGAGCTGGGATACTTGATAAATTAGCTATGGTTTTTGGACAAATGAATGAACCACCTGGAGCTCGTGCTCGAGTAGCCTTAAGTGGTTTGTCTATGGCTGAATATTTTAGAGATGAACAAAATCAAGATGTGCTGTTCTTTGTTGATAATATTTTTCGCTTTACTCAAGCTGGATCAGAGGTGTCAACTTTATTAGGCCGTATGCCTAGTGCGGTGGGATATCAGCCAACACTAGCTACTGAAATGGGAGAGCTTCAGGAAAGAATTACTTCTACTAACAAAGGATCTATTACCTCTATTCAAGCGGTTTATGTGCCAGCCGATGATTTAACCGACCCAGCTCCGGCCACTACTTTTGGTCACTTAGATTCTACTGTGGTGTTGTCACGTTCTTTGTCAGAGCTTGGTATTTACCCAGCAGTAGATCCACTTGATTCTTTTTCTATTATTCTAGATCCCAAGATTGTAGGACAAGAACATTATGACGTGGCCCTAGGAGTACAAAGAGTTTTACAGAGATACAAAGATTTACAGGATATTATCGCTATTTTAGGTATGGAAGAATTATCTGATGACGATAAAATTACTGTTTCTCGTGCTCGTAAAATTCAAAGATTTCTATCACAACCATTTAGCGTAGCCGAAACTTTTACTGGTGTTTCTGGTAAATATGTTAAATTATCCGATACTGTTAAGGGCTTTAAAGAAATTTTAGAAGGAAAACATGATGATAAAAGTGAAGGTGATTTCTATATGAAAGGAACTATTGAAGAAGTTGCTAAAAAATAATATTAATTTGTATGTCGGATCAAAAAAGAATAAAATTTGAAATAGCAACGCCTGAAAGAGTTGTTTTAAAGGATGAGATTCTTCAGGTTACTATTCCAACTACAGAAGGAGATATCACTATCTTGCCAAAACATTCTCCCTTAGTTTCAATTTTGAAACCAGGAGTTTTGGAGTTGAAAAAAATTGATGGAAGTATCGAAATTATTTCTGTGTCCGGTGGTTTTGTGGAAGTTCTGCTTAATAAGACTATTATTCTAGCTGATACAGCTGAGAGAGCTGAAGAGATTGATCTAGAGAGGGCTGAGGAGGCCAGAAAGAGAGCTGAAGAGTCTCTAAAGAATTTACGAGATATTGACGCTACTCAATTTGCTAATTTGTCAGCTCAAATTGAAAAAGAATTGGCTAGAACTAGATCAGCTCGTAAGTGGAGAAATTTAAGAGGCAGATAAT
>CAZMNE010000033.1:0-7224 GCA_964567645.1 uncultured Gammaproteobacteria bacterium | reverse complement strand
CATATTATATTAGATCTAAACCCAGAATGTAACCCTAATTGCTGCAATTGGAACACAAAAAGTAAAGATATAATAAAAATAGAGCTTCAAAAAAAGCTCTATTTTCAAGTACCTCGTGCTAGCACGATGTTGCGGAGAGGGGGGGATTCGAACCCCCGATACGAGTAAATGCTCGTATAACACATTAGCAGTGTGCCGCTTTCAACCGCTCAGCCACCTCTCCAAAATTGTTTAAAATAAAAAAATATGCTACAATATAATCATCTTATAAAATATAAAAAATAATGTCAACAAATATATGTCTGATGAAAAAAACATTTCTTCACTTCCAGAATTGAGTTGGGAAATAGAAGAATATACCAAGCATCCCCGAGATAAAAAGTGGTATATTATTGCCTCTATTATCGCCCTTGGATTAATTATCTATGCTATAATAGATAAAAATTATTTTTTTGCTCTAGTTATAATTATCGCTTCAGGGTTAGTAGTATTTTTTGATAACGAACCTCCTAAGAAACTAGACCTCACTATTAAATACGACGGAATAGAAATTGGCAAAAATTTTTATGAATTTACTTCTATGCTTAATTTTTATATTATCTACAAACCAAAAGAAGGAGTAAAAAAATTATTTTTTGAATTCAAGAACCCCCTTAAACACCGCCTCTCTATTAATCTTTATGATCAAAATCCCGTCATTATCAGAGACTATTTACTTCAATATTTAGACGAAGATTTAGATAAAGAAAACGAACCCTTAACTGAAGGCTTAGCCAAAATATTTCGTCTTTAAAATAACGACAATTAATCAACTTTAAAAAGTTGACAGAGATTTTTTTATTACTTACAATAATTAAACGTCCCTGTAGTTCAACGGATAGAACGCAAGATTGCGGATCTTGTAATCTAGGTTCGATTCCTAGCGGGGACACCTTTTTATGTCCAATCAGCTTAGTCAATTAAATAAAGTTGGAGCTAAAACTGAAAAGACTCTCAATAAACTAGGTCTTAGAACTATTTCTGACCTTGTTTTTTATTTCCCCTATCGTTATGAGAAATATGAAGATAGCACCAATTTAAAAGATATTAAAATAAACCAGCCCATAAATTTCAAAGGGGAAATTATTTTAATTAGCAATAAAAGAAGCTTCCGAAAAAAAATGAATATTACCGAGGCTCTAGTTTCTAACGACTCAGGATCATTAGAAATAATTTGGTTCAATCAACCCTTCATTGCCAAGGCTCTTAAACCAGGGGATCAAGTTTCTCTGGCCGGAAAAATAACTTTAAAACAAGGAAGATTGATAATGATATCACCGATTTATGAAAAAATTTCTTATCAAAAATCTAATATTCATACCGAAAACATTGTTCCAATATATAGCCTGACTAAAGATATTACTCAAAAACAAATCAGATTTTTAATTCATCAAGCCCTTAGTAAAATAAAAACAATTCCAGATTATTTGCCAAAAGAAACATTGAAAAGACGACAATTATTATCCCTAGAAGAAGCCGTCTCTAAAATTCATTTTCCCACAGATTATCGGGATATAGAATTAGCTATTAACAGATTAAAATTTTCAGAGTTATTTATATTTCAATTAAAATCATATTTTGTTAGACAACAACTAGACAAAAGAATAGCCCTGCCAATTCCCACTAAGCTGCCCACCATTAAAAAGTTTATTAACTCTCTTCCTTACACTCTAACTAACGATCAAAAAAAATCAGCTTGGACAATTCTAAAAGATATTTCTCAAAATAAGCCAATGTCTCGCATCCTACAAGGAGACGTCGGTAGTGGCAAAACCATTGTAGCTCTAATTGCCATATTAAATTGCGTTCAAAATAAAAAACAAGCAGTTCTCATGGCTCCCACGGAAATATTATCCAAACAACATTACCAAACTACTTTAGAGTTGTTTAAAGACTTCCCTTTTAAGGTCGGACTGATAACCTCTAAAAAACAAATGGCTAATTTTGAATTAACTGGATTAAAAAAACAATGGGCTCAAGAAATTTCTCAAAAAGCTGATATTATTATCGGCACTCACTCTTTGATTCAGGAAAAAATAAAATTTAAAAAACTGAGTCTAGTTATTGTTGATGAACAACATCGCTTTGGTGTTAATCAAAGACAAGAAATTATCTCCAAAAATATCGATGATAATAACAAAGAAACCACTCCCCACTTTTTATCAATGACAGCCACCCCCATACCTCGAACACTGGCTCTAACATCATTTTCTGGTTTAAATTTTTCTATTATTTCAGAAAAACCAAAAAATCGTCAAAAAATTATTACTAAAATTATTGACTCTGAGCAAAGAAATAAAATGTATACTTTTATCGAACAAGAAATAGAACGAGGTCATCAAGCTTTTATCGTCTGCCCCCTAATAGATCCATCCGATAATTTTGGTGCTAAATCAGTTAAAAATGAATATGAAAAACTAAAGAGCAATTATTTTCCTAAAATTGAAATGGCCATACTCCATGGAAAAATGAAAACTGAAAAAAAAGAAGAAATTATGAAAAAGTTTTCTGACAATAAAATAAAGATACTAATATCAACTTCAGTAATAGAAGTAGGAATTGATATTAAAAACGCTACCATTATGCTAATTGAAGGAGCTGAAAGATTTGGCCTAGCTCAACTCCATCAATTTAGAGGAAGAATCGGCCGAAGCGAATTACAAAGTTATTGTTTCTTAGGCTTAAGTGAAGATCAAGAAAATATTTTAGCTAAAAACTCTAACAATAAAAAAGCTAGCTTAACCAGACTAGAGGCTTTACAAAAATATCAAGATGGACTTTCCTTGGCGATGATTGATTTAAAAAATAGAGGTGGTGGCAATTTCTACGGACTAGAACAATCTGGCTCAATAAATTTCAGATACGCTTCTCTATTCGATTATGAAATCATTAAAAAAGCTGAGGAAGAAATTGAAGCCCTAACAAAAAATGATCCTAACTTGGAAAATCAGCCTCAACTTTTAAAAAAAATTCAAAACAGCATTGAACAAACCCATTTAGAATAAATAAATAAAAAATGCCACCTTCTTGGTGACATCCTCTTTAAATAATTTGCACTTTTATTACAACCACCATCCAATAAACCAAAGAAAAAATTATTCCTAAAATAATAATTACTTTTATTATTTTTATTAGAATTTTTTTTAAAGCTCGACAAAAAATTTTACGAGCAAACCTTTTATTATACTCCGGAGTTCCCCTGGTATAATACTTACTTTTTTTAAAAACGATCATTTAAAATATATTTTAAAGTTCTAATTTTATCCTTGCAAGAAATTATTATAGTCTTTTTCCAGAAAAAATCAATATCCGTCAAGTCTTTTAAAAAAAACTCAAATATATTATAATAAATCTATAAAAATTAAAAATTAATTTACCAATAAAATGAAAACCCCTTTAAAATTTATTATTTTGCTAGTGACGTGTTTAATTATCTTTCCTCTAACAACTAAAGCGGAAAATGTTTTTGATCCTGGACTAATAATCAGCGATCAAGACATGTTAAATTATAAAGATTTATCACTCAGTGAAATTCAAAATTTTTTAAATTCGCAAAATAGTTTTTTAGCCACCTATACAACTACCAGCTCCTACGGCAAAGAAAAAACTGCCGCTGAAATCATCTATGACGCCTCTGTTAATAATTATGATTGCGAAGGAGTAACTCTAAGTGATAAGCCAACCGAAGAGGAGAGAAAAGCTAAATGTAAAATTATTGGAACAGTTAATCCTAAATTTCTTTTAGTTCTATTACAAAAAGAACAAAGCTTAATAAGTGAGCAATCACCCAAACAAAGTCAATTAGATTGGGCTACTGGTTATGGTTGCCCTGATAATTGGACTTGTAATCCATATTATAAAGGATTTGGCAAACAAATTAATAGCGCCGCCCTACAATTTAGATGGTATATGTTAAATGCTAATAAATATACCTATCAAGCTGGTAAGACTTACACCTTTAAAAACCCCTATGCCTCTGATGCTAATAAAAAAGAAGTAACTGTTACTATCGAAAATGATGCTACCGCTGCCTTATATAATTATACTCCCCATGTCTATAACGGAAATTATAATTTTTGGGTTTTATGGAATAAGTATTTCCCAACTGAGGGCTACCCAGATGGAACCATCTTAAAAGTTGACGAAGATTATTGGTTGATTCAATATGGACAAAAAAGAAAATTCTCTAGCATCAGTGTTTTATCATCCAGATATAATCCTAATAGAGCTATCTCAGTTAGCGCTACCGACTTATCGCCTTACGAAGAAGGAGCTCCTATCAAATTTCATAATTATTCCATAATTATGTCACCAGCTGGTAAACTTTATTTATTAGTTGGAGAAAAAAAGAGATTATTCTCTACCACCGAAACTTTCAAAAAACTAGGATTTAATATTGAAGAAATCCAAAATGCTTCTTGGCAAGATATCAACTCCTATCAAGACGGAAAAGAAATCACTGTAGCCTCAGCTTATCCAACCGGAGCTTTATTACAAAACAAAAAAACTGGTGGAGTGTATTGGGTAGAAGAAGAGACCAAGGCCCCTTTATTGGACAAGATTTTATTAACTACTAAATTTAAAGGAAAAACTATTATTCCAGTTTCCGAAGAAGAATTAAATCTTTATCAAACCGTTGAACCAATTAAATTTGATAACGGAGAATTATTAAAAGCTAATAACTCTCCAGCTGTTTACTTAATCGAAAATGAACAAAAAAGAGCCTTTGCTACTGGGGTGGTTTTTGAAGAATTGGGCTATAATTGGAATAGTGTTATTACTGTCAGCGAAAAAATAATAAAACTCTATCCTGACGGAGCCTTAATTCAAGAATAATATGATCATTTCTTCATTTATAGTTCCTCATTCCCCCATCCTTATCCCCAATATCGGTAAGAAAAATTTTAGTATCTTAAAGAAAACCTCTGAGGCTTTTGTAGATATAAAAAACAAAATAATAGAAGAAAAAATTGATACTATTATTATAATATCACCCCACCGTCCTAAAAATCCCGATATTAGTATTAATAATCATTTTCAATTTGCCATTAATTTTGAGGAATTTGGAGATTACTCTAATAAGACGACTTTAAAAGGTGATCTAAATTTATCATATCGACTCAAAGAAGTAGCTGAACCAGATTTTTGGCCAATATTAAAAGCTGATACTAAATCCGATTATGGAGCTAACATCCCATTATTCCTTTTAACCACTGAAGCCAAACAAAAGTCCAAAGAATTTAAAGGCCGAGTAATAATAATTAATACTTCTAAAGAAAAAGATTTACAACATCATTTTGATTTTGGTCAAAAAATTAGCCCTGAAATTAAGCAACATCAGGACAGAATCGCTATAATTGCTTCGGCTGAGTTATCTCATTGCTTAAATCATAATTCCCCTGGCGGTTTTTATCAAAAAGCTATTCTATTTGATGAAAAAACCATTGAAAATATCAAAAAGGGATCAACCGGAGTTGAAAACTTAATAAAAACTGACCCCAAACTATCCAGCGATGCTAAAGAATGCGGATTAAGACCAATTATATTACTTTCGGGAATTATTAATTCTTTAGAATATAATCCCGAAACCCTATCCTATCAAAAAGAATTAGGTGTGGGCTATTTAACCATGGACATGGGATTAAAAAATAATTAAATTTAATACCAATGGATGATATTAAAAAAATATTAGAAGATAAGTTATCAAATAAAACTAGTATTCCTAAACCACCGGCCTATCAATGGCAAGACTTGGCTTTAAAAATTATTAAGGAATTAAATATTCCTGATTTTAAAAAATCCTCTGTTTTTAAAGTTTGTCGAGATAATAGTCAGGCCAGAATTATACAGGCCTTGACAGATACCAAGGAATTATGTCAAACTGGCCAAAAGTGGCAATATTTTTTCAAAATTATAAACCCTAAAAAATAATAATTAAATGCTAGAAATTGTTTTACATCCTAATAAAATACTACGCCAGAAGTCAACTCTCATTGAGCTAGAGAGCCTCAAAACGGCTGAATTTAAGACTTTAATCAAAGAAATGACTGAAACTATGCTAAAAAAAGATGGCGCTGGCTTAGCGGCTCCTCAAATCGGACTAAATATTCGAATTATTATTATAAACAAAAATGGTCAAGCCACCCCCATGATTAACCCAGAAATTACTAAAAAATCTTGGGCTAAAGAAATCGAAGACGAGGGATGTTTGTCGGTTTTAAATAAAAAAGGAGTTCCCTATTATCTTCCCGTGGCTCGACATAAAAAAATCAATTGTGTATATTTTGATACTAAAGGTAAAAAACATAAAATTGAAGCTCAGGGATTACTCGCTAGAATTATTCAACACGAAACCGATCATCTCGATGGAATATTATTTATTGACCGCGTTGCTGAACAAAAAAATGATAACAAAAATTAAAACAATTTTTATGGGGACTCCCCAATTAGCCGCTATCGGATTACAAGCGCTACTGGATAGCGATTTTTTTAATATCTCTGCCGTCGTAACCCAACAAGATAAAAGTTCTGGTAGAAATATGAGGATTACTAAATCGGCTGTTAAAATCTTAGCAGAAGAAAATAATTTAAAAATCTTACAACCACATAAATTAAAAGAGATCATTAAAGATATTAAAGAAATAAAACCAGATCTAATTATTGTTATCGCCTACGGAAAAATACTATCAGAAGAAATCTTAAATATTCCTAAATATGGTTGTATTAATGTTCATGGATCATTATTACCGAAACATCGTGGAGCATCTTGTCTACAAGGAGCAATTTTATCTGGTGATAAAGAAAGTGGAATCACTATTATGAAAATGGATAAGGGCATGGATACTGGAGATATTATCAAAAAAATAGAGATAGAATTAGAAGACCAGGAAACATCAGCTAGTTTAATGGAAAAAATACAGGAATTAACTTCAGAAAATCTAGTAAGAGCTATAAAAGATTATTTAGATGGAATCATAAAACCAAAGCCACAAAACGAATCGGAAGCCTCTAGTGTTAGGATAATAAGCAAGGAAGATGGGCATCTTAATTTTGAAAAGGATACAGCTCTAGAAATTGAAAGAAAAATCCGAGCCTATTTCCCCTGGCCTGGAAGTTATGCTTTTATTGAAAAAAATGACTTGCCAAAAACAAAAATATTATTTAAAATACTAAAGTCTAACAATA
>CAZMNE010000032.1:1854-7248 GCA_964567645.1 uncultured Gammaproteobacteria bacterium | reverse complement strand
TTGAGTTAAATAAAGCTAAGGATCGAGCCCATATTTTAGAGGGGTTGATGATTGCCCTAAAAAATATTGATGAGGTTATTAAAGTTATTAAAGCCTCTAAAGATAAGGAAGTGGCCAAGGATAGTTTAATGAAAAAATTTAAATTATCAGAAAGACAAGCTATTGCTATCTTGGAGATGAAACTTCAAAGTCTGGCTAATTTAGAAAGAATAAAGATCGAAGATGAATTAAAAGAAAAATTAAAGTTAATAAAAGAATTGGAGTCAATATTAGCTTCTAAAACAAAAATAAAAAATATTATTAAAGATGAGATTAATGAGTTAAGTGAAAAGTTTGGTGATGAGCGTCGAACTCAAGTAATTGCTCATGGAGTTAAAAATTTTAACGTTGAGGATCTTATTCCCAACGAAGAGACCATGGTTATGATGACTAGGGATGGATACATCAAGAGAATTGATCCCGACACTTTTAAGGTTCAAGCTAGGGGTGGAAAGGGAGTTATTGGACTGACCACTAAAGAAGAAGATTCAGTTGACTTTATGTTTATAACTCAAACTCATAATGATATTCTATTTTTTACAACCAAGGGTCGAGTTTTTCAACTAAAAGCTTATGAGATTCCCCAGGCTTCTCGTACCGCTAAGGGAACACCGATAGTTAATTTTTTACAATTAATTGGTGGGGAAAAAATTACCTCAATTTTACCATTAGATAAAATTGCTAATTATAGTTATTTATTTTTTACTACTGAAAAAGGATTAGTTAAGAAGGTTAAACTCGAAGCTTTTTCTAATGTTCGACGTAGTGGGCTAATTGCTATAAAAATAAAAAATGACGATAGGTTAATTTGGTGTAAGCCGACATCTGGATCTGATCATATTAGTTTAGTGACAGCTAATGGTCAGGCTATTAGATTCAGCGAAAAAGAAGTTCGTGATATGGGAAGAAATGCTGCTGGGGTTAGAGGAATAAAATTAAAAGCAAAAGATATTGTGGTCGGTATGGGTGTCATCAAAACGGATAAAGAAAAAAAGAGAAAATATCAAATTTTAACTATTATGAATAAGGGTTATGGCAAAAGAACTGATTTAGGTTTATATAAGGTTCAGGGTCGTGGTGGAAGTGGTATCAGGACTGCCAAGGTTACTGATAAGACTGGAAAAATTAGTAATGCTTTTGTAATCAATAAAGACAATATGGAAGGAAAAGATTTGATTATTATTTCTGACAAAGGCCAGGTTATTCGTCTTCCTTATAAGTCAATTAATGAATTGGGTCGTGATACTCAGGGGGTTCGTATTATGAGATTTAAAAACGAAAATGATTGTATATCTAGTGTTACTTATGTTTAGTTTTTAAAAACCTTAATAGATGCTGTATAGAAAAAAGGACTCTCTTAGAGGTCCTTTTTTGTTTTCTTTATATTTGAGTTAATTTATAGTATAATTAAGTTGTTATTATTAATTTTTTAAAATATGTCTAATGTCTTAATATCTATCCTTTTAATTTTATTAGTTTTTTCAGTTGGCTTTTTGATTTATTTGTTTATTAAAAAATCAGGTACAGAAAAATCAGAAGAAAAATTATTAGTTTTAGCTGAGAAATTAAGTGAACTTAGCCGACAAAATGATCAATTGCGTCAAGAGCTAGATAAAAAGCTTAGCGAAACTAATAAGATGAACCAAGAAAATGCTTTTAAATCTAGTCAGTTAATGCAGGGAATTAGCAATCAATCGTCTAAATTAATTTCTGAGATCACTGAAAAACTTACCAAGTTAGATGAGACCAATAAACAAGTGATTAGTTTTTCTGAGCAATTAAATAATTTAGAAAAAGTTTTAACTAATCAAAAAAAGAGAGGTAATTTAGGAGAAGCTGGGTTAAAATTAGTTTTAGAAAATATTTTGCCCCCAACTGCCTATAAACTGCAATATCAATTTAAGGACGGTGATATGGTTGACGCTATTATTGTCACTAAAGAGGGCCTGATTCCGGTTGACGCCAAGTTTTCCTTAGATAATTATAATAGAATTCTTAATGAAAATGATGCTGATAAAAAAATGGTCCTGGAGAAGGAGTTTAAAAATGATTTGAAAAAAAGAATTGATGAGACTTCAAAATATATTCGTACCAAAGAGGGAACTATGGATTTTGCTTTAATGTTTATCCCGGCTGAAGCTATTTATTATGATTTGCTAATAAATGAAGTTGGAGCTGTCAAGGTTAACACTAGGAGCTTAGTAGATTATGCTTATGCTGAAAAAAAGGTAATAATTGTTTCTCCGACTACTTTTGCAGCTTATCTACAAACGATTTTGCAGGGATTGAGAGCCTTACAAATTGAAGAAGGGGCTAAAAATATCAGGAAAAATGTAGAAAATCTTGGTCGTCATTTACTTAGTTATGATGATTTTATGAAAAAATTAGGGGCCAGTATGTCAACTACGGTTAATCATTATAATAGTGCTTACAAGGAATTTAAAAAAATTGATAAAGATGTAGTTCGCATTACTGATGGTAAGTCTGAGATTGAGGTTTTGGAATTAGATCGACCTAATGCATAAATTATGGATGAAAATAATTTAAAAAAAGAAATATTGAAGACAATAATTTGGTTTGATTTGTTTTCTCATCCCTTGTCTTCGTGGGAATTGTTTAGATTTTTAAGTATTAAAATCGATTTTAATGATTTTTTAGCAGCTTTGTCGAGTCTTTCTGCGGAGTCGAATATTAAAAATATTTATAGTTTTTGGTGCCTAGCTGGAAGAGAAAATATTATTGAAGAGAGATTTAAATGTTTTAATTATTTTAAACATAAAATAAAGAGAGCTAAGAGATTCACTAAAATTATTTCTTTTTTTCCCTTTATTAGGGGTGTTTTTATTGGAAATATTATTGGTGATCACAATCTGAGAAAGGGAAGCGATATTGATTTTTTTATTATTACTAAAAATGGAAAAATTTGGATAACTAGGTTTTTTTGCACTTTTATTGCTAAGTTTTTAGGGCTTCGACCTAATAAAAAAACTAAAGAAAATAAGATTTGTTTAAGTTTTTATATTGATGAGTCTAATTTAAATTTAGAAAAATATCTTTATAGTAAAAACGATAAATATTTTATTTATTGGTTAGCTAATTTGGAGCCTATTTTTTTTAAAAAAAATATTTTAAATAAATTTTGGTTTAATAATATTTGGTTAAATAAATATCTACCAAATTTTTTAATAAATTATGATAGCTTTCAGGGAAATAAAAAAAGCCAAAATATTAAAATTAATATTATTGAAAAAATATTTAAAAAAATTCAACTAAGTATAATGCCTAAAAAATTAAAAGAACAGTCTTCGGAAAAAATGGGAGTTATTTTAGAAGATCATATTATAAAATTAATTTTAAATGATAAAAGGCCAGGTTTTATAAATAAGTTTAACAAAATTAGTCAATCTTTGGACGATAAATAAAATTTATGAAAAATATTTTAGAAAAAATTATTGAATATTTATTTTATATTTTTGTTTTTGTTTTTATTTTTCAAACTAAATTAATATTAATTCCTGGAGAAACAAATTATAGTGAAATTTCCCTGTATTTAAATTATTTATTATTGCTCATAATTTTACTTTTGTTTTTGGTGTATTTTTTTAAATTTAAAGATAATCTTGCAATAAGAAAATTTAATAACATTTCTAAATATTGGGTTATTTTGGCCGGTTTAGAATTCTTTATATTTATTTCTTTGCTTTTCTCGTCCGATTTAAAAGTTTCTCTTTTTAAGTATTTCTTGTTTTTATTGGGAATTGGTTTATTGTTTTTAATGCTTAATTTTAAGTTTAATTTTAAGAAAATAATTTTAGTATTTTTGTCCGCTCTTTTAATCCAGTCAGGAATAGGAATTTATCAGTTTTTTAGTCAAGAAACTTTTTCTAATAAATATCTAGGCATTGCTGAACATGACGCTTCGGTTTTGGGAGTTTCAGTTTTGGAAAACGATTGGGGGCGTTTTGTTAGGGCTTATGGAGCCACCGACCATCCTAATATTTTTGGTGCTTTAATGTTTTTTGGAGTTATTTTTTTAATATTATTAATTATTAAAAGTGATTATCAGGGATATAAAAAAGTTTTAGCTTATTCTTTTTTATTTTTTTTAATGTTGGGGTTAATGGTTTCTTTCTCTCGAAGCGCTCTTCTAGCTCTAATAATTTCTTTATTATTTTTATTAATTGCTTTTTGGAATAATAAAGATAAAAAGTTATTTAAAAATTATTTATCAATTTTTATTTTCCTTTTAATATTTAATGGTTTGTTTTTTTTCATTTTAAAACCTCTGATTATTAATCGCTTTAATCCGGAAGCTCGATTAGAAAAAATATCTATACAAGAAAGAAGCGAACAAGTTCTTTCGGCTAGAGATATTATTAAAAATAATCCTTGGTGGGGAATTGGAGTGGGTGGTTATCATCAAGAAGTTTTAAATTTAAATCCTAATTTAAAGCCTTATCAAGCTCAACCAACTCATAATACTTTTTTATTAATTTGGTCAGAAATTGGTTTGTGGGGGTTTATTTGTTTTTTATGGTTGGGTTTTTATGTTTTTAGAAATAATTTTATTAAAATTGAATATTTGCCTTTGTTTATAGGGCTTTTTATCTTTATGATGCTAGATCATTGGTTATGGAGCTTGCCCTTTGGGTTATTATTTCTCTTTTTCTTCTTGGGGTTGACATTTTCTTTTAAAAATGATATATTTTAAAGTTATATTTTAGCACCTTAAAAAAGTATTAATTAAAAAATATATATAATGGAAAGAAAAAGGAGGATTTATACTCACATTTCGGTGGATATAGATGCCGTTTCTTCAGTCTGGTTTGCTAGCAGATTTATGTTTCCAGAAGAAAATCTGGATATTAGATTTGTATCAGCAAATTGGGATGGTGAGGAAATGGAAAAGGAAGATGTCGCTCTAGATATTCATGCTGGAGGAAAGGGGATTAAAGGTAGAACTGATAAAAATGGAAAGGTTCATTCTTGTTTTGCTTCTTTGGTGTTTGCTTGCGAAGATAAGGAGGTTAAAAAAACTTTGAAAACTTTATCTTATTTAATAGATAAACATGATGCCTTTGGTAGTTCTAGCGGAGGAAATAAAAAAAATATCTCAGCTTTTATTGGACTATCTATTTCTCTAAGATCTTTACAGGCTAAGCATAAAAGTGATTATATGGTTGTTTCTAGAATGTTTGAGATTCTTGATGGTCTGTATGAAATCAATAAAGCTAAAGAAGATTTTAGAAAAAATATTGGAAAATATGTTGAAGTTGTTGGAAGGACCGCTCTTCTCATAGTTGAGGGGCAGTCAGCTACTTCTTCTCGTGGTCTTTTTCAGAGAGGGTTTGATGC
>CAZMNE010000032.1:0-1754 GCA_964567645.1 uncultured Gammaproteobacteria bacterium | reverse complement strand
TTGAGGGGCAGTCAGCTACTTCTTCTCGTGGTCTTTTTCAGAGAGGGTTTGATGCCGTAGTTTATGTAGATGGGTACAGTATTGGTCTTTTGGTTAGAGATGGTCATTCTATTGATCAGCCTGAGCTTAAAGATTTTTTCAGAAAATCTGGAGAAGAGAACGAGTGGTATTTCCATTCTGCCGGTTATATGGTATCTCGTGGCACAAGAAAGTCTCCCGCCGAAACAACTTCCAGAATCGACCCTTACCAACTTGCTAAAGTTTGGGAGGGAATAAGAAAAAATATATATGTTTAAAACAAATAACCCGAGCTAAGCCCGGGTTTTTTTATTTTTAGTAATTGTGAAATTTTTTTGTAAATAGATGAGGTCTTTTTTGAGGCTGGTTAAGATTTTTTTTAAATCTTTTTTATTTTCTAAAATATAGTTCTGATTTATTAAACTTATTATAGTGGCTAGGGTACCAAAATAATCATTTTGTTTGACATGGAAATTAACCGTTTTTTTATCTTTTATAAATAAAACTCCATTTTTATCTTTAATTTTGTATTTATTAACCATTTATTTTAAACTAAACTGATAAATTTATTTTTTGAAATAATTAGATGATCTAAAATTTCAATACCTAATAATTCTCCAGCTTCTTTAAGTTTGGCAGTGACTTCTAAGTCTTCATCAGTAGCTTTAATACTTCCAGAAGGGTGATTGTGGGCAACTATAATAGCGCTAGCTCCATGTTCAATGGCCGGACGGAAAACTTCTCGAGGGTGTATAATACTAGCATCAATAGTCCCAATTGAAATAGTTTCGCTATGAATTAATTTATAGCGACTATTTAAATATAGTCCTTTAAAATGTTCTTTACTGGACTTGCCAATATCTTTTAAATATTCAAAAGCTTGCTTGGCGTTTCTGATAGTAATAGATCCCTGTTTTTGTTCTTTAAAAAAGCGACGACCCAATTCGAAACAAGCTACTATTTGGCAGGACTTTACTAATGGTAAACCAAATTCTTTTTCTAATTTAGTGGGATTTTTTTCGTTGATAATGGCATTTTGTCCATATTCTTTTAATATTCTATTACTCATATTTAAAACATCCTCTTTTTTACTCCCAGCATTTAGAATAATAGCCAAAAGTTCGGCTGAGGATAATGATTCGGCCCCAGATTTTAGCATTTTTTCTCTGGGACGATCATCAAGAGCTCGATCTTTAACTGATAAAATATTGTATTTTTTGTTGCGATTAATAATGATGTTATGATCTTTAATTTGATAAGCCATATTTTTGTATTATTTATTATATTTTAATTATAACAAATATATGATAGAATTAAAATAAATTATAATTTAATTTAAAATATTATGAAATTGAATGAAATAAGATTAAAAAATAATCTTCCGGTTTTTTTAATAAAAATGCCACAATCTAAAACAGCTACGGTTTTAGTGATGTATAAAACTGGGTCTAAATATGAAGATAGAAAGACTTCTGGTTTATCTCATTTCTTAGAACATATGTTTTTTAAAGGGACGGAAAAAAGACCTAATACTTTGGTTTTATCAGCTGAGCTAGATTCTATTGGGGCCGAGTTTAATGCTTTTACTAGCAAGGAATATACTGGGTATTATGTTAAAACTCCGAAGAATAAAATTGGGGTAGCAGTTGATGTTCTTAGTGATATGCTAACCGGCTCTAAATTTGATAGCGAGGAAATAGAAAGAGAAAAGGGTGTTATTATTGAAGAATTAAATA
>CAZMNE010000031.1:0-7271 GCA_964567645.1 uncultured Gammaproteobacteria bacterium | reverse complement strand
GAGAAATTTTGGCTTTAATTAGTTGGCCTTCTTATGATAATAATATTTTTTCTAAGGGTATAAGTCAATCTGATTATTCAGCTTTAATTAATAATTCTAATAATCCTCTTTTTAATCGATCTGTTAGCGGAACATTCCCTTCGGGATCAACTTTAAAACCAACTATTGCTGCTGCCGCCTTAGAGGAAAAAATAATCACCGAGAATACAACCATTAATAGTGTTGGTGGCATATCAGTGGGAGCTTGGTTTTTCCCCGATTGGAAAGCTGGAGGTCATGGAATTACTAACGTTAAAAAAGCTATAGCCGAATCAGTGAATACTTTTTTCTATTTTATTGGAGGTGGTTATGATAAATTTGAAGGATTGGGTGTTGATAAAATTGTAGAATACTTAGTTTTATTTGGTTTAGGAAAACAAAGTGGTATAGACTTACCTCAGGAGGCCAGCGGTTTTATACCTACCCCTGAATGGAAAGAAGAAACCAGAAATGAAAGTTGGTATATTGGAAATACTTATCACATCTCTATCGGGCAGGGAGATATTTTAGTTACCCCCTTGCAGGTAGCTAATTTTACTTCTTTTTTTGCTAATTATGGAAAATTATATCGCCCACATTTAGTTAAACAAATATTATCCAACGGAGATCAAATTTTTAGAGATATTGATCCAGAAATAATAAGGCAAAATTTTATTAGTGAAAAAAACATTAAGATACTTAGAGAGGGTATGAGACAGACTATTATTAGCGGAAGTGCTGCCAGATTAAATGCTTTGCCGGTTGAGGTAGCTGGAAAAACTGGCACAGCTCAATGGGGGACAGATAAAACTCCTCATTCCTGGTTTACTTCTTTTGCCCCTTATGATAGCCCTGAAATAGTTTTAACAATTTTAGTAGAAGAAGGTAAAGAAGGTAGTCAGATAGCTACCTCAATAGCTGGAGAAATATTAAATTGGTATTTTGCTAAGGATTTAGAAAACAATGAAGAATCTAATTTAACTAATTCTAGTAATATAGAATTAGAGTAAATGTGGAATTTAATTTTGACTTTTTAGCTAAAATATGTTATACTTTAATAAGTTATGTTTTTATAATTAAATAAATAATATGAACAATTTAAACGAAAAACTTGTAGGCAAAAATGAGGTGTCTTCTTTGGTTGATAAGGTTGTAGAAAAACTAGATTTAAAAGGATTGCCAGAAGAAGAATTAAAAGATTTTAGGGAGAGCTTGGAAATGCAAATTACTAGAAGACTGGGTTTAATAATATTAGAAAACTTAAACGAAGAAGGTTTAAAAGAATATGAAGAGGCCGTGTCTTCTGACGTTTTAGCCCCAGATCCTGTTAAATTGGAAGAAATTATTAAAAAGTATATTCCAGATTTAGATAAAAAAATACAAGAAGGAATGACTGAATTTTTAAATAGTGTTATAAAATAGGTTTATTTTGAAAAGTAATTACAAAAATATGGCAGTTAATAACAAAAAAATTAATAATTCCGACAATATTGAGCAGGAAAATTTTGTTTTAGGTGATGTTGAAGGAGATTTAAAAAGTATTAAGGGGGTAGAAAAAATTAAAAGAGAGGATTTTAAAAAACCTGAAGTTTTTAAGGACTTAAATAAGTTGAGTAGTTTTTTTATTAATAATCCTAATTTATTAGATTTTTTAAAAGATAGCGCCGAACAAGAAGATAAATTAAAGGAGTCTGGAAAAGATATTCCTGATAATTTAAAGACATTGAATAAAATTATTAATAATTTAGAAAATAGGTTAGGGCTTGATAAGCAAGAAATTTTATCTGTTTTTAAATCTTATGATGAAAAAATTTTGTTAGATGCTAAAACCGAAGTTTTAAAGTCAAAGAAAACTATTAAAATTGGTAATAAAGATTTTCCTCTAGCTACTTTAATTAGAATTCCAGCATATTTAGCTGGAACAGCGGCCGTTTCTTTAACTACTGCCGGAATAGCTGGTGTGGCTGGCGTAGCCTTGTTTAGAAATTTAGAAAAATATATTTCTGATAAAAAAGATAAAAAAAATATTGAAAGTAAGGCCAAGGAAATAAGAAAAAAACTTGATGAAAAAAAACTAACTAAAACCATCTCCTCTTCTTTGTTTATTAGAAAATTAGAGAAAGGGGAAAGTGATTCTAAAAAAGATTTTTTAATAGATAAAACAGAAGAAGAAAGAAATAGAATTATTGAAGATTTTGTGGAAATTAAATATCCTCAGGTGGATTTAAAAATTAAAGAACAAATTATTAGTAAGTATAAATATCAGTTAGATATAGAAAAATCTCAAATTGAAAAAGAAAAAAATAGTAGTCTTAAACCATTGGGAGCGATGGAAAAAATATACAATTTTTTAACAAAAAAAGATTCTTCTTCGGTAGAATCAAGAGCTATTAGGTCTATTATAATTAGTGGAGCTATTATCACTACTGGTAGAATAGCTCGAGAAATTCCAGTAGTTAAAACTATTTTAGGAGCTTATTTGGGCTGGAATTTGGGAGGCTTGGCTGATAATATTATTAATAAAAAAGAAGTTGCTTCAAGTTTTGATGAACAGAATTTTGTTGATGAAATAAATAATATTAAACTTGCTTATAAAGAATATAATGAAAAAATATTTAATGAAGATGATGGTAATGATAATTCTATAGAATTATTTAATGAGCTTTTAGAAGATTTAAAAAGGCTTGAAGAAACAAAAGCTAAGGCTTCTCTAGAGATAGAAAAAAATTCACTAAAAGATATAAATCCTGGAAGATATTTGTTTATTAAAAAAAATATTGATGAGTCTAATAAATATATTCACCTTATCAGGGCCAGATTTAATTCTGTTAATTTAAACAAAGAAAAGGAAGATATTTTATTGAAAGACAAGAAAATTAGAGAGACTAACAATCTTAAAACTAGCTTATTTAAAGCGGGTGGACTTGTGCTTGGAGCATTGACTCCAAATGTTGTCAATCTAATAACAGAAAATATTAATAGCACTTCAATTATTGAGACTCAAGCTGAGATTAAGTCAGATGATTTTTTTTCTGATATTAAATCTCCCAATTTTTTTCAATATGCAGAAGATGGTAGCGGCGAACCTGTTAATATTGATAATGTTGATGCTTCTTTTGTCGACAATGAAACAGTACTAGATAATAATTCTGATATTAGCATTGAAAATGAAGTGGCGGGATCAAATATGGAAAATAGTATTAATTCTGTTGAGGTGGATAATATTAATTCCGAAAAAATAAATGAAATAATAGGAACTCCTCAAAAATCAATAGTATTAGAAAGTGGAGATGGAATTTCAAAAATTTTTGATGGCAACATGAGCAGTAATTATAAGGTTAATTTTATTGATGAACAAACTGGCGAAATTTTTGAATCTGCTGCTGGTAGTAAAATTGTTCATCCTGGTGACGAGGTTGTTTTAGGGGAGGATGGTAGTGTTAACGTTGTTTGTAAGCAGGGAGTGGTTGATAATCCTAAATATGTTGATAATTATTTGCCAGAAGAAAATATTGCTCCAGAAAAAATGACTACTTTAAAGCCTGAGGAAATAAAAATTTCACCTGAAATTAATAACAATAATGATTTTTTAGAAACTTCTGAAAAAATAGCATCATCGGAAGAGCCCAATATTTCTAGTGCTGTAAATAATACTGAGGAAGAGATTGTTTTTGAAAAACCTGAATATGAATTAACTCGTTCAGACGACGGAAAATTATCTATAGAAAAAATAGCTGATGATAATGATATCGCAGATGATCAAATAATCCCAGAGAATACTGAAATCTTATCGATGGATGATTCTGGTGAAGTTGAATCTATCAGTGACCCCAATGCTCTTAGATTGGATTATGATGAAAATGGTAAGCTTATTTTAAGAGATAGTGACGGTGATATTATAAAAGGATCTTCTTCTGAGAAAGCAATAGATGATAATATTGAAAAAGTAGAAAATAATTCTCCTGGAGATAACAAAGAAACAGCTGAGTTAAACGAAGATTTAACTGAAATTTCTCCAGAAGGTCTTGGCAATGTTAACGAAAGCTTTAAAACCCCAGAAAGTTTTAAGGATATTTTAGGAGAAGATTTTTCTAATTTAAAAATAATAGAAAAAGTTGATAATCTTGGAAATCGTCTAGGATTTTCCTTAAGAGATGCTGAAACTGGTAAGTCAGTTGATATTTCCTTCCCTAGAGCCGGCGGAATTAGGATGGAAGAGGGATTAAATGATCAAACTTTTGGAAACTTAAAAGAAAATTTCGACGAAGCTATGACCGAAGATCGATCTTTAATTATTGGAACAGAAAGTAATGGAGTTTTTTCTGTAGAAGATTTTAGAAGTGGTTTAAAAAAGTTTTTAGAATAATAATTTTTTATATTATTTTGCAAGTAAAGGGCATTTTTGCCCTTTATTGCTTATATAGAGCTTTTTTGTTAAAGTTTTATTATGAATATTATTAATAAAATAAAAGAAAAAATAAATAGCAAGCTTAAGAAAGATAGGTTTTTATTACCAGTTATTTTAATTTCTGGACTTTTTTTTATTATTACTTCTGTTTTGCCATTTTTTCAAAATAATCAAGAATTTTTAAAGTTTTTTTCGCCCGATGAGAATGCTAATTATATTTTTTCTAAGTTATACAAAGAAACAGGGAATTTATATTTTTTTGAAAAATATAATCTAATAGCCGACGATATTATAATTCCTAGAAGTTATTTTTCTTGGCAGGGAGTTGTTAAACCAGTTAGTTTTTTGGGAATGATAATTATTTATGGAAAAATAGCTAGTATTTTTGGTCTAGGGGTTATTCCTTTTTTAACTTCATTTTTTGCTGCTATAGCTTTATTTTTTTATTATTTAATTATAAAAAAAATATTGGGCAATAAGGTTGGTTTTATTTCTTTTTTATTATTATTTTCTTTTCCGGTTTTTATTTATTATTCGACTAGGAGCATGTTTCATAATATTTTGTTTTTGTCTTTTATTATTATAGCTGTATATTTTCTAATAAATTTATTAGAAAAAAGACCTATTAAAAAAAACAATTTTCTTTTAAAAAATATAAGTTTAGAGCAAAAAAATAATTATTTTAAAAAACTATTTAAGTTTGATTTTGTTTATTCTGCTTTGGCCGGTTTGTTCATTGGCCTAGCTATTAGCACTAGAGCTTCGGAGCTAATTTGGTTAGTCCCAGCTGGCCTAATATTATTAATTTTAAAATATAAAAAACTTAGTTTTTTTCGTTTAGCAATATTTTTTTCTTTTATATTCTTAGCTTTGATGCCAATTTTTTACAATAATCAAGTTTTGTATAATTCGCCCTTTTATGGAGGTTATTATGAGATGAATAAATCAATTGAGGGGATTAGTCAGGCTAGTAGCGGTATGTTCAAATCCTTTTTTACTGGTCATTTTAATGAAATTAAAAATTTAGCTAAATCTATTTTTGATACTATTTTTTATTTTGGTTTTCATCCTCGTCAATCTTTAAATATGTTTAACGAATATTGCTTAAAGATGTTTTGGTGGATATTGGGCCCAGCTATACTTGGTTTATTGTATTTATTTTTTAAGCAAAAAAATAATTTTAAAAAGATCATGCCCTATGGGATTTCTTGGCTTGTTTTATCTTCGATTTTAATTATTTATTATGGGTCATGGAAATTCGTTGATAATCCCGATCCCACTAGATTTACTATTGGCAATTCTTACACTAGATATTGGCTACCAATTTATATTGGTGTCCTTCCTTTTACTGCTATTTTTGTTCAGAATTTTTCTAAATTAATATCTTGGATAAAAAATAAAAAAATATTTAATTTTTTATCTTGTTTTTTGAAAATTTCTTTAGTTATTATAATAATGATTTTGTCTTTTAAATTTGTTTATAGCGGCTCCGAAGAGGGTTTAAAATATTATTTTAATAAAACTAGGGTCGCTAAACAAGAAGTTAGTGTCTTATTGGAAATAACTGAAGATAATTCGGTTATTATTACAGAATATCATGATAAATTTCTTTTTCCAGAAAGAAAGGTTATTGTAGGAAAATTTAATGATAATAAAATGAATCTTCAATATTATAATCTAAGTAAATATATCCCAGTTTATTATTATAATTTTACTTTACCAGAAAATGATTTAGAATATTTAAATAATAGGAGATTAAAAGAGTTTGGTATGGAAATAAATTTAGTGCAAGATATTAATGAAGTTTTTTCTTTATACGAAATAAACAGGATTGAAGATAGTAATTAATTTTTTTAAATATGACTTATAATCTAATTATTATTGGTTGCCAAATGAATCGGGCTGATAGTGAGCGCTTGTCTTTTTATTTAGAAAATATTGGCTTTAAATATAAAGATAATTTTTTAAAAGCTGATTTGGTTATTTTGGTGACTTGCGGAGTTAAGCAAGCGGCTGAAGATCGAGCTTATGGGTTGATTAATAGAATAAAGAAGGATAATAAAAAGGCCATTATAGTTGTTACTGGCTGTTTATCGGATAGGCCGGATGTTAGGGCTCGGGTTAAAAAAGATGTTAAATTGTTTTTTAATATTTCTGACTTAATTAATTTAAATAAATATTTAAAGCCATATTTTCCTAGAATAAAAAAATTTTCTCAACAAAAAATAGAAAATTATCTAGATATTAATACCAAAAAAACATCAAATTTTTCAGCCTTAGTGCCGATTGGAAATGGTTGTAATAATTTTTGCTCTTATTGCGTGGTCCCTTATGCTCGAGGTCGAGAAATATATCGTCCCGCTGAAGATATATTGAAGGATATTAAAACTTTAATAAGGGATGGTTATAAAGAGATAAATTTAATTGCCCAAAATGTTAATAGTTATAAATCAGAAAAAGTTGATTTTCCTAAATTATTAAAAATGATTGATGATTTAGAGGGTGATTTTTGGTTAAGATTTTCTAGTAGTCACCCTAAGGATGTTAGCTCTAGTTTGATTAAAGTATTAAAGAACGGTCGTCATATTTGTGAGCATTTTCATCTGGCTGTTCAGTCGGGTGATAATGATATTTTAAAATTAATGAATAGAAAATATAAGGTAGAAAAATATAAAAAAATAGTTTCTGGGATAAGACGAGCCCTTGATTATAAGAATGGTTTTTCAGCCAGTATAACTACCGATATTATTGTTGGTTTTCCCGGGGAAACTAAAAAAAATTTTTTAAATACAGTTAAGCTTTTTAAAGAAATAAAATTTGATTTAGCTTATATTTCTAAATATAG
>CAZMNE010000030.1:0-7301 GCA_964567645.1 uncultured Gammaproteobacteria bacterium | reverse complement strand
TAGAAGTCATAAACTCTTTGGCTAAAAATTTTATTAACTCCTTATTAGCTTTATTTTTTTCAGCTGGAGCTGAAATAGCTATTGATAAAATTTCTACATCCCTGCCCTCAATATTATTTTTAACAAAACTTTTTAATTTATTGGAACTAGCTCCAGGAAAAATTTTACACAATAAATATATTTGGCCCTCTTTTTCTAAAATCTCCTTTTGACTTAATAACATATTATTCTGAAAATAAAATAGCGTTAGGAATATTTCTTCCTGGACCCACCATATATTCCCCATTATAAAATAAAGCCGAAGAATAACCTCCGTCTAAGTTTATAGCATAATCAACTTCCATAACCTTTAAAATTTCAGCTAGATCAACCACTGTAGAATTACGAGCGATTATTAAAAATATTTTACCCTTACCAGTATTTTCAGACTTAAAAGCGATGGCGTTGCGCAAGGCTTTAGTATTTGTTTGCTTATCATCTAGCTCCCAATCAATTAGCAAACTCATACCGTCCTCAACTAATCTAGGTTTATTTCCAATAGCTGCTTGTAACTTTGCTCCATAAATTTTTTCAAAATTAGCCACACCGCCAAAATCACGACTATCTTTAAAATAATAAAAATTATTATTTTCATCAAAGGCTATTATTGATCCAGTGGTAGGATATTTTAATTGTTCAAAGTTTATAAAAGTTTTTAAACGAGAATTATAGACTGGAAAAAAATAATAATTTAATTTTTCAGCCGAGGTATCGAAATAACTTCCGTTAATAGCAGCAAAAGCATTATTATCGCAAACATAGTCAATCAAAGGCTTAGCCGAACATCTTCCAACGCAATCAAAAGAATTAGCCGTATCGGTGATTATTTTTAATTTAGGATTATTTAAATCAATCTCTACAATATCAACCAAAAATTCTTGATCTTCTAATTTTATTATGTTTTTATATTTATAAGAACTATATTGGTTAATACTTTCATCTAAGGTATTTTTATAAATAAAAGCTAAATTTTTTCTACTAATACCCAGACCCAATTCTCTCATAATTTTAAAAGCATCCTCTGGTCTGCCCAAATAATGTTTTTTATAAGTAATTGGATTTATGTACCAAGCTTCTCCATTTTTTTCAACCTGAAGAACAATTAAACCCGCTAAATTTTTAGCTAGTTTTAGATCTCCATCTATATCCATTTCAGCTGAAGCTATTTTTTGAAAATCTATCTCAGAAATACCCAAACCTAATTCTCTCATTACAGCAAAAGCATCATTGGGTCTACCTAAATAATATCTCTTATTATTTTTTGGATAAACATACCAAGCCTCTCCATTTCTCTCTACATCTAATAATATCTTGCCAGAAAGAGATTCTGCTAAAGTTTGAGCTCTGACACTAAAAAAGGGTATTAAAAATATAGGAATAAATAAAAAGGCAAAAAAAATGTTTTTTTTCATATAATTATTTTAATTTTTCAATCCTTATTATATCATCATTCAAGCAAAAAAGAAACATTTGCTAAGGCTAAAAATATTTGTTATAGTTAATTTGTTTTTATAAAATAAAATAAAAATTATGAAACAATATCTGAGCTTACTAAAAGATGTTTTAGATAATGGTACTGACAAAGAAGATCGAACTGGAGTAGGAACTAGAAGTGTCTTTGGAAGACAGACTCGTTTTGATTTATCCCTAGGTTTTCCTCTTCTGACAACCAAAAAAGTTCATTTAAAGTCAATAATTTATGAATTACTATGGTTTTTAAAAGGTGATACTAATATAAAATATCTAAATGACAACGGAGTGACTATCTGGGATGAATGGGCCGATGAAAATGGCGAATTAGGTCCTATTTATGGAAAACAATGGACTGCCTGGGAAAGAAAAAATGGGGAAAAAATAAATCAAATTGCCGAAGCTGTTGAAATGATTAAAAAAAGTCCCGATTCCCGAAGAATAATAGTTAGTGGCTGGAATGTAGGAGATCTAAAAGAATTAATTTCTGGTAAAAAAACCGCCCCACCACCTTGTCATACTATATTTCAATTCTATATTTTAAACGGAAAATTATCTTGCCAATTATATCAAAGAAGTGCTGATATTTTTCTAGGAGTTCCTTTTAATATTGCCTCCTACTCCTTATTGACAATGATGATAGCCCAAGTTTGCAACTTAAAACCAGGAGAATTTGTTCATACTTTTGGTGATTTACATATCTATAAAAACCATTTTAACCAAGTCAATGAACAATTATCCAGAACACCCAAAAAACTGCCAAAAATGATTATAAATCCTGATAAAAAAGATATTTTTTCTTTTGAATATGATGATTTTGAGTTAATTGACTATAATCCTGACCCAGGGATTAAAGCCCCAATTGCTATTTAATTTAAAAATATGATTCCAGTAACATTAATAATGGCCACTACAATAGATGGTAAAATAGCTAAAAACAGCAATCATTTTGCTAACTGGACTAGCCCTGAAGATAAAAAAAGCTTTGTAGAAATATCTAAAGAATTTGGTTTGATTATGATGGGAAGCAAAACCTTTGACACCTTCAGCTCTCCTTTAAAAAATAGACTTAACGTAGTTTTTTCTGAAAAAGAAGGAGCTCCACAAGATAATGTTTTATGGGTTAAGGGAGAACCAGGAAATGTTTTAAAAAATTTAGAAAAAATGGGATACAAGAAAGCCTTGTTGGGTGGAGGAGCTAGTCTAAACACAATTTTTCTTAAAAAAAAATTAATAAATGAAATAATTTTAACAATTGAACCAAAAATTTTTGGCTCGGGAATATCTTTATTTAATGAAGATTTCGACATTGATTTAGAACTATTAGAAATTAAAAAAATTAATAAAAATTCTTATCAAGTAAGATACAAAGTTAATTACTAAACAAATATGAATGAAAAAAAAATTATTATCGGCTTAACTGGCCAAATTGCTTGCGGGAAAGGAGTGGTAAAGAAATTTTTAATTGAAAAATACCATGCTAGTGATTATCGATTTTCAACTATATTAAGAGATGTTTTAATTAGATTAAATATTGAACAAAGTCGAGCTAATATCCAAAAAATGTCAACCTTACTTCGACAAACTTTTGGCGAGGATTTATTGGCTAAAGTAATGGCTGACGATGTCAAAAAAGATAATCATAGTTTTATAGTAATCGACGGAATCAGAAGAATGGCTGATATAAAATATTTAAAAGAAATTCCTGGATTTTTCCTAGTAAGCATTGAGGCTGATCAAAAAATAAGGCATCAAAGGGTTATAGAAAGAAATGAAAATCCCGGAGATGATAAAAAAACTTACGAAGATTTTTTAAATGATGAAAACTCTGAGACCGAACAACAAATCCCAAAAACAATGTCTAAAGCTGATTTTATTATAAAAAATAATGGAAGCTGGGATGAATTATGGGAACAAATTCATCAATTAGTTAAAAAAATAAATGAACTTTAAGGAGTATCAAAAACAATCACAAAAAACTGCTCAATACCCCAATAAGGGAAATAATTATATTTACCCAGTCTTGGGATTAGCCGGAGAATCCGGTGAAGTAGCTGAAAAATTTAAAAAAATCATAAGAGATAATGATGGCAAAATTGATTCTGATAAAAAAACCGAAATTGAAAAAGAATTAGGTGATGTTTTGTGGTATATATCACAAATTGCCACCGAATTAAATATAAATTTAGAAGATATTGCTCAAAAAAATATTGAAAAATTACAATCTCGCCTAGAAAGAGGTTGTATTAAAGGAAGTGGCGATAATCGTTAAATAAAAAATATGAATATCAAAAAAGGTAAATTAATAGTTTTTTACGGGACAAATAATTTAGGCAAAAGCACTCAAGCTAAAATTTTAGTAGACAAATTAAATTCTCTTAATTTCCCAACTGAATATTTAAAATACCCCCTCTACGATCTAGCTCCTTCGGGTGAATTACTTAATAATTACCTAAGAAATAACAATCCTCATCAATTAACAGCTCGAGAAGCTCAAATAATCTATACCCTAAATAGAACCCAATATCAAAACGAAATAATAAAAAAATTAGAAAATGGTATTAATATTATAGCCGAGGATTATACTGGAACTGGAATAGCTTGGGGATCTGGAGCTGGAATAGATCAAAATTTTTTAGAAGAAATTAACAAACACCTAATCAAAGAAGATTTGGCTATACTATTTGATGGAGAAAGATTCAAAAACTCGATTGAAAGTAATCATAAACATGAAGAAGATGAAGAATTTTCTAAAAGAGTTAGACAGATTCATTTAGAATTAGGTAAAAAATTCAATTGGATTAAAATTAACGCCAATTTAACCATAGAAGAAATCTCCCAACAAATACTAAGTATTGTAAAAAATATTGTTAAATAATAGCTAAAAAAATATCAAACAAAAAAAACTGAATTATTCTCAGTTTTTTTTGTTTGATAAATCCTATTTTTATTGATATAATTTAATTAATATAATATACAAAAATATGGAATACGACATCATTATTGGGTTAGAAATACATGCTGAGATTAAAACAAAGAGCAAAATGTTTTGCCCCTGCCCCAATGAAACTAATAACTTAAAACCGAATTCAAATGTTTGCCCTATTTGTTTGGGGCATCCCGGCACTTTGCCGCTCATAAACCAAGAAGCTATCGAAAAAATAATTCTTCTGGGGCTGGCCTTAAATTGCCAAATCAATAGACAAAGCAAATTTGATCGAAAAAACTATTTTTATCCCGACCTACCAAAAGGATATCAAATCTCACAATACGATTTACCAATCGCTCACCATGGATTTTTAGAAATAAATAAACAAAAAATAGAAATTACTAGAATTCATTTAGAAGAAGATACCGCTAAACTTAATCATCCCACTGGAAAAAATTATACTTTAATTGATTTTAATAGGGCTGGAGTACCTCTTTTAGAGTTAGTAACAGAGCCAATGATTTATGATGCCCTTACTGCCAAACTATTTTGTCAAACCTTTCAACAAATTTTAAAATATCTAAACATTAGTTCGGCCAATATGGAAAAGGGAGAAATGCGTTGCGAGGCTAATATCAGTTTACAAAAAAAGAATTCCTGGTATCGGGACAAGGATGGAAAAATCAAAACCCTTGCTAAAAATAAATTGAATAATAAAGTAGAGTTAAAAAATATTAATTCTTTTAAATCTGTAGAAAAAGCTATTAATTATGAAATAAAAAGACAAGGCGAATTATTAGAAAAAAAAGAAGAAATTCTTCCCGAAACTAGAGGTTATAACGAAAAAAATGGGGAAACTTTTAGACAAAGAGTTAAGGAAAGTGGAGCTGATTATAGATATTTTCCAGAACCAGATATCCCTCCTTTAAAAACAACCTCTAAAAATATAGATAAAATAAAGGAAAAAATAATAGAATTACCCCATAAAAAAAGACAACGCTTTATAGAAGAATATAATTTTTCTCCTGACACAGCCGAAATACTTATCAACGATAAAGATATAGCTGATTGGACAGAAAAAGTAATTTCTGAATTAGCTGAATGGGTAAAATCATCTGGAGAATCATGGGAAAATCAAGATAAAAAATTAGCTAAACTAACAGCTAATTGGCTAACTAGTGAATTATTTAAATACTTAAAAGAAGATAAAAAAACTATCAAAGAAATTAAAATTACTGCCGAAAATTTCGCCGAATTAATGCTATTGCTTCATCAAGAAAAAATAACTAATTCATCTGGGCAAGAAGTTTTAAAAATAATGTACAAAACCGGAGGAGATCCTAGTAATATCATGGAGGAAAATAATTTAGAACAAAAAAGAGAAGATAATCAAACTGAATTATTAGAAATTATCAATCAAGTGATTTCTCAACACTCTAAACAATTTAATCAGTATTTAGCGGGAAAAGAAGCTTTGTTGCAATTTTTTATTGGAAAAACAATGGCTGAAACTAAGGGCAGATATAATCCTAAAAAAATAACGGAGACTATCGAAAACCTAAAAAAACAAAATGAAAAAAAATAAAAAAAATGGATTTACGTTAATTGAAATAATAGTATCTCTTTTTATTATTGGACTAATCATAACAATAGCTAATATTTCTATTAACAAAATCAGAGAAAAAGGAAGAGATGTAAAAAGAATTGATAATATCAAGCAAATTCAATTAGCTCTAGAGATGTATCGCCGCGATGTTGGATCTTATCCAGAAACATTAAATTTTGGAGAACAATTAGTAAATCCAAGTAATTCTAATATTGTTTATTTGGATAAAATTCCTACTAATTTATTCTATAAAGGAAACAATTGCCCAAATGAAGAATATGCATATACCCTAGATGACGGAAAATATGAAATAGAATTCTGTTTAGAAAATTTTCAAACAGAAATTGAATCTAATTATAATTGCGCTACTGTATCCGGAATAAAAAATGAAAAATGTTTTAATCCTTTTGAATGTGGTGATTTATTAAGTTATGCAGGAAAAAGCTATACAACAATTCAAATCGGAGATCAATGTTGGTTTCAAGAGAATTTAAATATTGGAACCATGATTAGTGGCCTCGAAAATCAAACTAATAATTCTATTATAGAAAAATATTGTTATAATAATGATATTAATAATTGTAATGTTTACGGAGGATTATATAAATGGAACGAAGCCATGAATCATAACACTTCAATTTTACAAGGAATCTGTCCTGATGATTGGCATATTCCAACTGATAGCGATTGGATTGAATTAGGTAATTTTATAGATTCAGAAAATTACACACCCCTGGACGGACCAATCGGAAGCCCAGAGGATATTGGTGGGTTTTGGAATAATGCTAAAATACCTTTAGTTCCGACTTCTTGGGGGGGAAATAATAGTTCCGGATTTACAGCTCTGCCGGCCGGAGGATGCTTTGACCCTAATGATTTTACTGAACTCAACAATCAAACTTGGTTTTGGTCTTCTTCGGAATACAATCCTAACAAGTCTTGGATTTCGGCCTTGCTATCTGACCCTTCTGCATTTTTTAGATATAGTGAAGGAATTAAAGAATTTGGGATATCAATTCGTTGTCTGAAAGATTAATAAAAAATATGAAAAATAAAGAAGCTTTTACTTTAATAGAACTAATAATAACTGTTTTTATTATCGCCATAATTTTAACCGTCGCTACTATATCTTTTAGTGAAATAAGAAAAAACTCTCGAGATAATCAAAGAGTTCAAGATATACAACAAATACAATTAGTATTAGAAAAATATTATCAAGAAAATAATTCTTATCCCAATGAAATTATTTTTGGAGAA
>CAZMNE010000029.1:0-7742 GCA_964567645.1 uncultured Gammaproteobacteria bacterium | reverse complement strand
GTTAAGGCACGACAGTTTTCAAGACTGTTCCATTCAACCACTCTGGCACCTCTCCTAATATCTTCAAACAATAAATATAATATAAAATATTTAAGATAAAAAAGCAAGAGCTAAAAAAATAAAAAGAGCACCATCCGATGCTCTTATTCTTTTTATACAAATTACTTATATAAAAAAGAAATTTCTTTTTTTGTTAATTCCCGGCTTTCTTTGGCTGAAATTGACAAAGAAGGATTCCCCTTGGTCAATTGAGATCCCATAACTAAAAACGTAGCTCCATCCTCTAAAGCTCTCCTTGCTCCAGTAGTCCGTTTTTGATGTTCATTTGGATTCTTCATCCACTCATCCCTGATTCCAGGAACAATAAAACCATAATCCAAGAGATTCGCTTTTAAAAAAGGCAATTCTTTCGGCGAACAAACTACAAAATCGAAAGGCTCAACTGATTCAGAAGCTTCATCTACCATCAACTCCTTGTAAATAGTTCTGATTCCAAAAAGATCAGAAAAAATTTTTAAACCCGGAGACATTCCAAAACGAGTCAAACATTCCGCTTCGGAAATATCTGTTAGAACACTAACCATAGCCAGTTTCGTTGTTGACGGTAAAATTTCACGAAGTTTTTTAATACCAGCAACGCTACAAGAGGCTGACACGGTTACAATATCGGGCGCAAAGCTCAAATATTTTTTTAAAACATTCACCATGGTAGCTGAAACATCAAAAATTTTCAGATCCAAAAAGATCCCGGCGGTAATACCCTTTTCGGCTAACAAAGCTTTTAAAGAGGCTACTATTGCCGGAGCACCCATATCCATATTATGGATTCCATCATTTACTTTAATATAGGCGATTAAATCATCCATACCCTCCTCAGATATTAACTTTCTAGTAACATCAAGTAACATTTTAGCATTTTCGTAACCATCAATTGGTAAAATAACAACTTTTTTTTCCATAACAAGAATTTTAATTAACACTAACTTTAAAAGAACTACTAATTTTAAATTTTATCCCAAACATAGCAACATGTCAAGTTGACTTTTAAAGATATTAATTATAAAATCTCCAAAGAACCTTTAAAAATATAAGCTATGGAAATTACTAAAACTGGAAAAATCAATCTAGAAGAAAAAAAAACTATCTTAGAAGAAATTTGGAAAAACCAATTAACTAAAATTCAAGAAAATTGGGGAGAAAAAACCACTCAAGACTTTCTTCAACAAAAAAAACATCTCCTAGAGTATTGTTTACAGAATCTGGAAGACCATTATTACACTCAGGAAGACAAGATTCCCTTTATAATGGTAGTCCCTTTAATTGAAAGACTTGATGTTAATAAATATCTATCGATTATCAACAAGGAGGGATATTTTTCTTCTGTTCGAAAAGATAGTGTTTTAAGCGGACATCAAAAATTTCCTTATTTCATAATAGGAATAGAAATCGGGCAAAATAATTTTAAAAATTGTAAAAAAAATTCCTTTAACTTTATTCCTCCCCCTAAAAAAGGAGTAAACCTAGAAGAAATGCTAGCCATTGCTGCTGAAACCAATATTTTTGAAAAGGGATATATCGCCTGCACAGAAGCCCGCAACAAAAAAACCAAGGAAATTCCAACCTTGGGAATAATGGAAAATAGACCTATTCTCTATTGGAGTAATCCAGAGCTTTGTTTAGAATGTGGAGTTCCTAGTAAAAAAAGGAATTTTTGTTCAATATAAAGACAAAAAGCAGAGACAACTCTGCTTTTTTTATTTTTAAATATATATTAAATTATTGAGCAATCCAGCCACCATCAACATACAAAACTGAACCAGTAACAAATTTAGATTCATCAGAGGCTAAATAGACTGCCGCGTAAGCAATATCACTGGGTTCTCCCATATGACCCAAGGGAGTAGCTCCAGTTACCATGGCATTAGATTTTTCATCCTCCTCTATACCCTTGGTCATATTAGTTTTAATAAAACCAGGAGCAATTGAATTAACTCTAATTCCTAAAGAAGCTAATTCTAAGCTGGCAGTTTTAGTCAATTGATTAACACCGCCCTTAGAAGCACAATAGGCTGAGGCTCCTGGAAAACCCACCGCCCCTAAAATAGAGGCCATATTAATAATAGAACCTTTAATATTATGATCTTTCATAAATTTAGCACTAATTTGAGTTCCAAAAAAAACTCCATTTAAGTTAACATCAATAACTTTCTTCCAAACTGATTCCTCCATTTCCAAAATCCCACCTGTTAAACCAATGCCAGCAGTATTAACCATAATATCCACTGTACTAAATTTTTCAACAGCAAAATTAAAAAGCTTTTCCACTTCTTCTTTTTTAGAAACATCCGCCTTAAAAAACAAGGCTTGGTCACCTAATTCCGAAATATTAGCATAATCATTAACATCAGATAAAACTACCCTAGCTCCTTCAGCTAAAAACATTTTAGCAATAGCCTCTCCCAAACCAGACGAAGCTCCGGTTACTATAGCCACCTTATTTTGTAAACGCATAATATTATATATTAATTATAAATAAACTAAATTATTGACTGGCCTGACATTTCTTTAGGCTTTTTTATTCCTAAAATTTTTAAAACAGTTGGGGCAATATCTGATAATCCACCCCCCGGTCTAATCTTTATACCTCTAAACTTTTCATTATTGGATACCAAAATTACTGGAACTGGATTGGTGGTATGACTAGTAGCTGTTTTAGGATTTTTATCCTCAGCGTTTCCATGATCAGCTAATAATAAACAAGAATAATTATACTTTAAAGCCATTTCAACAATTTTTCCCTGAGCTCTATCAACCGCCTCTACTGCCCTCTTAATGGCCATAGGTTTAGCAGTGTGACCAACCATATCACAATTAACTAAATTAACAACTATAAAATCATAAATATTTTTTTTAATTTCCTTAACTAATCTACCAGCAATCTTATCAACGCTCATTTCTGGCTTTAAATCATAAGTAGCTACCTTAGGCGAGGGAATCAAAATTCGATCCTCACCCTTATTAACCACTTCCTTTTGTCCATTGAAAAAGAAAGTCACATGAGCATATTTTTCAGTCTCACTAATACGTAATTGTTTTAAACCAGACCGAGATAAAACCTCACCCAAAAGCCCCTTTAAAACAATATTAGGATAAGCTACTCTAGCTTTCATGGGATTATAATATTGAGTCATGGCCACAAAATTAATTGACTGATATTTTCTTTTAAATCCTGAAAAATTGTCTTCAACAATAGCTTTAGTTAATTGCCTAGTTCTATCAGTGCGAAAATTAAAAAAGATTATTCCATCATTTTTAGAAACACCTTGATAACCTTGCATCTTATGAGGGGTGATAAACTCATCCGTTTCTCCAATTTGATGACATTTTTTAACCCCAGAAACAATGTTATTAAATTCAGGAGCCCGACCCTCTATAATACAATCATAAGCTTTTTTAGTTCTGCTCCAACGATTATCTCTATCCATGGCATAATATCTCCCACCAACAGAAACAATTTGACCAAAACCAATTTCTTTAATTTTATTTTTTAAAGTTTTTAAATGTTTTAAACTCTCAGTAATTGGAGCATCACGACCATCAGTAATAGCATGAATTAAAACATCTTTAAAATTATTTTTTTTACACAAATCCAATAAAGCTAATAGATGATTAATATGAGAATGAACTCCTTGAGTTTGCAATAATCCAATTAGATGAAGTTTGGATTTATTTTTTTTACATTTATCAATTATTTTTAAAAATTCTTTATTTCTAAAAAAAACACCACTAGAAATATCCTTATTAATTCTAGTTAAAGATTGAAAAATTATTCGACCAGATCCCAAAGTCATATGACCAACCTCAGAATTACCCTGATAACCTTTTTCTAAGCCAACTGCCTCCCCGCTAGCTTTTAATAGTGCCTGAGGATAATTTTTTAAATACCTGTCTTCATTAGGGGTTTTAGATAATTTTATAAAATTATTTTTCTTCTTAGGACTATACCCCCAACCATCACGAATAATCAAAATTAATGGATTTTTTGTTTTCATATTTATATAATAATCATTTTAGAAGATTATAGCATTTTTAAAGAAAATAAAAAAGCTAATTTTAATAATAAAATTAGTTTTAGAAAAATTATTAATTAACTAATTTTAATAGCTTTCCCCATTATTAAAGCTTCGGCTATTTTTTCATAAGCCGAATAAAGAATTCTTTGATAAGTGCTAGCCGAAGTTTTCATTTTTTGAGCTGATTCTTTTTGATCTAATTTATTTAGATGCCTTAAACGATAGGCCTCTATTTCTTCTAAGGTCAATTCCACTACCTCCAAGTCTCTCATAGAGATTCCCTGAGGCTTAAAATAAGTTACTTTAGGATTAAATTTTATTTGTCGACACATTCTTGGTCTAGGCATAAATATTGAAAAATTATTTTTAATTTGATAAGGTTTATTAATAAAAGAAGGTTCCCAGCCCCCTGTTTTTACAAGAGGCTGGACTCAAGCCTTCTTTTATTTTTTATCTTCTTGAGAAGCAGGAGAAGCAGGAGCATCAAACCATCTACCACGACCACCTCGACGACAGCCTCCTCGGCCACCACCAAAACCACGACTTTCTAAGTCTTTATTGTCAGTATTACATTTTCCCATTCCCCTACCAGTCATTGATCCTTTTCCCAAGGGACCAGTTCCATCCATTCTAGGCATATTATTAGAGTTAATTTTTATAATAGATAACTCGACGACATTATCTATTATGAGTATATACCCAAAACTAATTATTGTCAAGCAATAAAAAACCTCCTTTTTATGGGAGGTTACAAAAAAACTAAAATTCATCTTTAGAAATTTTATCATAAACATGATAAGCTATCGCAACAGCCTTCTCTTCGGCTAATCCAGTATATCTATCAGCGTCGGATAACATTAGACAAACTTCCTTGGGGATTCTTTTTAATACTACTAATAAATCCTCATCTTGGTCAGCTTCTTTTTTTAATTGATCAAACAAAGAGATATTGTTTTCTTTGGCTCCCTTCATTAATCTTCGGTTTACCAACTCATGAGCATCACCGGCATAACCGTATAATTGAAGTGCTAAATAAATTGGCTCGGCCAAAATATAATCAGAATTCATAGCAAAATTTCTTTCCAAATTAGTGCCATCAAAACGAAGTCTTTGTAAAAAAGATATTCCATCTTTTTTTCGATTCAAAGTGTCGAGCTGTTGTTGCAAATTAACAATAATAATTGGAAAATCGCGCGAAATACAGCTACCAACCAAATCCCTCTGATGTTCGCTAATCAAAGCGTCCATTACCTTGCCAAATTCTGACTTATTCCGAAGCCACATTCCTTCTAAATTTTCAAAATTTATCGGATTACGTTTATGGGCCATAGTAGAAGATCCAACCTGATGAGCGTCAAAAGATTCGAACACCTCACCAATTTCACTTCTCATTAGATGCCGGCAATCGCGACCAAATTGACCGAGAGTAGCTGAAATCAATAAACAAGAATACAAAAAATCGGCTAAATTTTCTGGGGGAAGAATTTGAGTGCTAATTTTAGCCGGCTTCAAGCCTAACTTATCTAAAACATTATACTCAAAGCATTCCATTCCAAAACCAGCCTGAGCATTATAGGCTCCCACGGCTCCGGAAATCTTTCCATAAAGATTATTTTTAGCTCTTTCCAATCTCTGAACATTTTCTGACAAACGACTTAGAGCCGTTGCCAACCAAAATCCAACTGTTATCGGCAAGGCATGTTGCCCATGAGTTCTGCCAATTTGAACCTTGTCTTTATTATCTAAAATAATCTTAACAAAATCAGCCATCAAGCTATTGAGCGCCGGCTTTAAAGAAAGTTCATAAGCATCTTTAAATTGCAAAACTCTGGCGGTATCAATAACATCATAGCTAGTCAAGGGCACATGAACAAATCTTCTAAGCTTTTCTAGTAGCCTTGATTGGATAAGCTGAACCAAAGCCCTAATATCATGCTTAGTGACTTCTCTCTCAACTTGATCCACCATGGTGGTAGTAATCTCTTCAATAATTTGAACTCTGAGCTCTGGAGTAAGTAACAAAAAATCCTTAGGAGGAATAAACTTATCCTCATAAAGAGTTTGTAAGGCAGCAAATTCTACTTCAATAGCTTTACGATAAAGATTATCATAGCCAAAAATTTCTTGCAGACTTTTAGGCTGATAGCGAGGGTTTCCGGGTAATTGTAAGTTTTTCATTTCAAACAAATTTTAGTTAAACATTTAAAAGAACTGGCGAAATCTTACCAGAAAAATATCTAAAAGTCAATCAAAAAAAGAGCTATCTAGCTTTTTAACTATCTATATATAATTATAAAAAATAATTTTAAAATAATAAATATAAAATATAAACCCTTGCTTTTTTGATTTATATATGCTATATTAACTATAGAATTTCTATAAAAAAGCACCTCTTAAAGTTCCGTCTTTAAGCGGTGCTTTTTTCTTTAGCAATATATTCAAGCTTATTTTTTAAATTATCCATAAAAACTATTTTTTCCTTAGCAGTTTTTCTCAATAATTTTGAACAGTTTTTTACATAATGATTTCATCTATCCAACCAAATTTTCCCCACAAAACAATCTCGTCATAACAAACTACCTGCTCAGACGGTCTTTTAGCTAAAATTAATTTAATATTTTTTTTATAAATTGTCTTTAAAATTAAACCATAAGACAATTCAGCAAAAGTTTCCGCCCCGATATAGCCAGTAATTCCCTTTTTGTCTTCGTTGGCCACAAACAAAATGTCAGCTTTAGCTATGTCTTCAAAAAATTTTTTATGAACTTCGGGGTACAATTTCTCCTCATCTTCAGCTGGTATTTCTTTGGGATAATTCAAAACCGAACAATCATCTTGATCGTTCCAGTATTTAACCCACTTTTTCATTTCATTTTGTAATTTAGCACTTCCTGCTATCACAATTTTCATATTTTTAAAAATTACCAATCAGCCTCGAATTGTTTAATATCGCTAGGCAATAATAATCTTCTAAAATGCGAATGCTTTATCATGGCAAAAGATGGTGCGTGAGAAAAACCTACATATTCAATCTTTTTATTTTTATATTTTATATAATCTATCGCGGGAATTAAGTCTGTATCAGAGCTAACTAAAATAGCAGAATCATAAAAATTATCTATTGCCCCAACAACTAAATCAATAGCTATCCTTACATCAGTGCCCTTCTCTCTAGAGCCTCCTCCATCCTGTAAAATTCTTCCTCTTTTTATACAAAAACCAATGTTTTCTAAATGGGATAAGAATCTCTGCTGATTTTTAACTAATTTTTTACTCTTTTCAGAATTATCAGTATTTCTAAAGACTCCTGTATAGTATCGAACAGAAGATATTTCTCTTCCCCCAGCTAACAGCTCTACAAATTTTAAATAATCAAATTTTTTACCCTTTGGAAAATCTATTTCTTTGTCTTTCAAATAGTTATAAAAATTACTACCATCTATATAGATAGCTACTTTTTCTTTTTTATTATCTTGATATTGATTATTTTTGCTTTTCATATAAACATCATAACACAATTTTGATAATAAAAAAACTGCCCTTATTAGTGCCGAAACACCAATAGTGGCAGTGATCATATTGATTATATTATATATCAATACTAAAAATATGTCAATATTTGTACGGTTGCAGAGTTAATGTTACATTCTGTGGATAATTAATATTATT
>CAZMNE010000028.1:0-8346 GCA_964567645.1 uncultured Gammaproteobacteria bacterium | reverse complement strand
GGCTATGGCTAACCCAGGTCCATAAGTTACGCCTATATATTCAATATCATCTTCTTTTACTCGAGCTCTTTTAAGGGCTTCTCTGTAGACTTTGTCAATGTTTTCTTGGTGAGCCCTTCTAGCTATATCAGGAACAACTCCACCCCATTTTTTATGCAATTCTACTTGAGATGATATAATGCTAGATAAGACAACTCTCCCTCTCAAAACCGCTACTGAGGTGTCGTCGCAACTGGTATCTATTGCCAGAATAATTGGATTTTTACTAATTTTATTATCTTTATTCATATATATTTATATCTCTAGTTTCTTCGTCTAAATATTTAAAAGTTATATTTATTATTTTTCCATCAGATTTATTAATCTTAGTTTTTAAATCTTTTAAAAATTTATCAGCCCATTCTATAACTATGATATTTCCTGGTATTAAATATTGGTTTAAACCAATTGTTTCTAGGTCTTTTAAGCTATCTATTCTCCAGGTATCAATATGAATAAATTGACCCTTTCTTGAGCCAAACTTGTAGTCATATTCGTTTAAAATCGTAAAGGTAGGTGATTTTATTATATCTTTTATCTTTAATTTTTTGGCTAAACCTTTAGAAAATTGGGTTTTACCAGCACCTAATTCTCCTGACAAGAAAAAAACTAAGGGCTTGCCTAGTGGCTCGTCAATATATTTTAACATCGTCATCTCGCCAAAATTAATCGTTTCTTGGTCTTTTTTGGTTTGAGCTGACATAATTATCTTCTGGTTAGCTAATTGTTTTTTTAGGTTAATTTGCCCAGGTCTCATAATATTTAGGTTGTTCATGGTGGTGTCAACCACGGTAGAAGTTTCTTTCTTTGGTAAATTTCCGGCATCAATTATGAGGTCAATTAAGTCTTGACTTTTCTGAGGGCAGTCTTTGAGCAAATTTTTTATACAGTAAGGCTTAGGTAAATACGATATGTTGGCTGAGGTGGCAGTAATTGGTTTGCCAAATTTTTTTATTATTTCTATTATTAATTTAAAGTCAGGAAGGCGAATTCCTAGTGTTCCATACTCTGATTCTACGCCCAGAGCAACTTTTTTTAAACCCTTGGATACAATTGTAATTGGCCCAGGAAGATAATTCTGGTATAGATTATCGGCTATTTCATTGATTTTTACATATCTTTTAGCCATTTCAATGTCGCTAACTGCAATTGAGAGCGGTTTTCCTTCGCGTCGAGCTTTGTATTTAAATAATTTTTTAATAGCTTGAAGGTTGGTGGCGTCAGCTCCTAGTCCATAACAAGTTTCAGTCGGAAAAACTAAAAGACCACCAGATTTTAGAACTTTTAAAGCCTGGCCAACAATATCCAATTCATTTTTATGATTATATTTTAATATTTCCATTAAAAATTTTTATTTTTTACCATTTAAGTATAGCAAAATTTATAAAAAAAACAACTTTTATAACAAAACTTTGCTTTTTCAAATTAAATGATATATTATTGTTAATATTAAGTAAATTTTAATATTAATTAATAATAAAAATGAAGATAATTTCAGCAAAATTTGTTAAGGGTGTGGTTGGTGAAGATAAGGTTTTAAATACCCCTATACCCCAATTAGCTTTTATTGGTAGGTCCAATGTTGGAAAATCTACTATTATTAATGCTTTGACTGGTCAAAAAAAACTATCTAAAACTAGCTCTTCCCCGGGAAGAACTAGAGAAATTAATTTATTTTTAATCAATAATTCTATATATCTAATTGATTTACCGGGTTATGGCTACGCTAAATTACCACAAGAAATGAAGAATCGGATTAAAGGTCTTATTAATTGGTATTTATTTCTTTCTGATTATCAGCAAAAGAAGATTTTTTTAATTATTGACGCTAAGGTTGGCCCAACTAAGGATGATTTAGAAATGTTAATAGCTTTAGAGGAGCATAATAAGGAAATTGTTATTATTGCCAATAAGATTGACAAGGTAAAAAGCTCTGAGAAAGATAAACAGGTTAAAAAAATTAAAGATTTAACAAATGGCCATAAAATTATTTTATGTTCGGCTAAAAATAATTTAGGAATATCAGAAATAATCAAAGAAATTTTTTAATAATTATTTAATATAAAAAAATGTCAGAAGAAGTAATTTTAAGATTTGATAACGTCACTTTTGAATACGTTCACAAAAAACCTTTATTAGATGAGGCTAGTTTTAGTGTCAGAAGGGGGGCTAAAATAACTTTAATGGGACAAAATGGGGCTGGAAAAAGTACAATGTTTAATCTGATAAAAGGAGACCTAAAGCCAAAAAGTGGATTAATATCTATTACTGGTGGGGCCACCATTGGAACGGCCCGACAAACTATTGCTCGAGAGGACTTAGATCTTAATATTGAAGAATATTTTTCTAAGGCTTTTGACGTTGTTCCGGGAAATATAAAATCTAAAATTAATAAAGTTTTAGAGGCGGTTGATTTTGTTACTCCCTTAGATAAAATAATTAAAGAGCTTTCTGGCGGTCAGCAAGCTCGATTACTTTTAGCTTATTCTCTTATCCAAAATCCTGATATATTATTATTGGATGAGCCAACTAATAACTTAGACAAAGACGGAATAAATCATCTAATAAGTTTTTTAATAATGTATGAAAAAACTGTTATAGTCATATCCCATGATGCTGATTTTTTAAATTGTTTCACCGAGGGCGTTATTTATTTAGATATTTTTACTAAAAAAACCGAATTATATGTAGGTGATTATTATTCTGTAGTAGAAGAAATTAGTCGAAGGATAGAGCGAGAAAAAATGAAAAATGCTCAACTAGAAAAAAAAATTAAAGATAGGAAAGAAAAGGTTAATTTTTTTGCCAATAAGGGTGGTAAAATGCGTAAATTGGCTAAAAAAATGAAAGATGAAACCGAGGAGCTAGAGGAAAACAAGGTCGATGTTAGGAGAGAAGATCGAACTATTAGAAAATTTGAAATTCCAATAGGTGAAAATATTAATGGAGATATCGTTAGTATAAAAAAGGTAAAAATAATAAAAAATCATGAACCAATCATTAAAGACGTTAATAAGGTTTTAGGAAAAAGGGATCGATTAATTATTAGTGGTCCTAATGGAATTGGAAAAAGTACTTTATTGAGATCTTTGGTGTCTGGTGGCCAGGAGGGGTTGGAAATTTCTCCCAAGGTTAAAATTGGTTATTATAGTCAAGACTTTTCAGCTTTAAATTTTTCGGACAAAGTTTTCGATTCTTTAAAAGATTCTTTAGCTGATGGCCTCGATGAGCAAACTATGAGGGCCGTGGCGGCTGGTTTTTTAATTACTGGAGAATTAATGGACAATAAAATAGCTGATTTGTCTGAAGGACAAAAAGGATTATTATCTTTTGCTAGGCTAGTTTTAATGAGACCATCTTTGTTAATATTAGATGAGCCGACTAATCATATAAATTTCCGTCATATCCCAATAATTGCTGAGGCTATTAATAATTATGAGGGGGCTATAATATTGATTAGTCATATGGAGGAGTTTGTTAAAGAAATAGAAATTAACGACACTCTCGATTTAGGGGTTCTTTAATATAGGGGTTAGTATTTTTTAAATCTGACATTAAAGACTGGCTCATACTTATTATTATATTCATCGGTTAATTCTATCGGTTCGCCTTTTAATAATTTTGTTAAAGTGGCTTGGCTTAAGATTTCTTTATCTGAATCAATGTCAGACTTAATTGAATATAATTGCTCCATTTCTGATTTTAGTTCATTCTTTAGGGTTTCTTCTAATTTTTTCTTTTTTAATTTTAAGCTATCTAATTCTTCTAGTATGTTTTGATATTCTTGAGAATTGGCCAAGACGTCACGATACATTTGTTTAATTGTTTTTTGTTCCTTTTGTTTTTCTTTGATTTTAGAAAAAATTTCTTGAACGTTGACCATAGGTTTAAAATTATTTTTTAATTATAAAAATAATATACACTAAAAAATTTTTAAAGTAAAATTTATTTTATGAATTATGATGTTGCAATAATTGGTGGTGGTCCAGCTGGGTTAATGGCGGCTATTAGGGCTGGAGAATTAGGTTTTAGTGCTGTTTTATTGGAAAAAAATGATAAATTAGGTATAAAATTATTAATTACTGGAGGGGGGCGTTCTAATATTACTAATTTAAATGATAATAAAAATATTGCTAAAAGTTTTGGAGATAATGGCAAATGGTTGTTATCAGGTTTAAGTCGTTTTGGGCCAGAGGAGGTTTTAAGATTTTTTAATAATAATAATTTATTAACTAAAGTTGAAGATAATGGCCGAGTCTTTCCTGAAGATAATTATTCCCAAGGGGTTTTAGATGTTTTTTTACTTCTTTTAAAAAAATATTCTATAGAAGTAAAAACAAAAGCTGAAGTTAAAAAAATAATAAAAAAAGAAAACAAAATTGAAAAAATAATTTTATCCAACGGGGAAGAAGTTGTGGCTAAAAATTTTATAATATCTACTGGCGGAAAATCTTATCCAAGCACTGGTTCAACCGGTGATGGTTACGCCTGGCTAAAAGAAATGGGACATGATATTATTGAACTACGACCAGCTTTAGTAGCTATAAAGATAAAAAATCCTTCCATTAAGGAGCTAGAGGGTTTAAGTTTATTAGATGTAAATGTCTCTTGTTTTTATAATAGTAAAAAAATTTGTTTTGAGAGGGGTAATTTAGTTTTTACTAGCAACGGTTTGAGTGGTCCCGCTATACTTAATCTTAGTGATAAATTAGGTATCATAGAAAATCAATCAGAGATAAAAATATCAATTGATCTTTTTCCAGATTTAGATTTTTCTGAATTAGATAAAAAAATACAAGATAAATTTAGCTCTGAAAATAAATTTTTTAAAAATGCTTTAATGGGGTTTGTTCCGCCAAAATTAATTCCAGTTTTAATTTCTTGGCTTAAAATTAATCCAGAAAAAAAGGCTAATTCAATTAATAGGTTAGAAAGGCATAATTTAGTTAAATTATTAAAAAATATAGCATTAGATTATATTGGCTTGGAAGATTTCAGTAGGGCCATGATAACTGCCGGAGGAGTTAATTTAAAAGAAGTTGATCCTAAAAATATGAAATCAAAAATAATTAATAATTTATATATAGCCGGCGAAATTTTAGATTTAAATGGTCCAACTGGTGGGTATAATTTACAAGCTTGTTGGACAACTGGGTATATCGCTGGGCAATTATTATAAAAATATGAGAGAAAAATTTAAGAACAATATATCGTCAAAGACCACAGAAGAGATTACTTCTTTTGATATAGAAAAAGAATTGGAGGAAATTAAAAAAAAATATCACGGACAAGAAGGTCTTGATAAGATTAAGGAATTAAAAAATATGTGGCGCTTTCAGAAAATTGGTCTAGCTGAAATTCAAAATAAAGCCTTGGCCAAGATTATAGAAAGCAAAGAAAATTTTAGGTCTGTTAATTTTTTAAAAGAAAATGAAGTTTTATTTGAAAAATATTTATTAACAGAAGAAATGATTAAAAAAATAAAGAAAGCTTTAAATATTTGCGAAAAAAGAGTTAAAAAAATTGAATTATTAAAAAAAGAATGTTCTGATGAGAAAGGAAATCTTGATAATAAAAAAATATTTACTAAAGTTTTTCAAATTGAGCCAGAGGGGGAGGTTGAAGCTATTATTAGACCCTTAAATATTTATTTTAAAATGAATAGTGAAAATGACTTTGCTTTAGCCTATACCGGTAAAGGCATTAGCAAGAAGAAATTAACCCCAGCAGATTTAGAGGCTTGTAAATCTTATGCCGGAGCTAAATTGGAAAAATCTATTTTTCCAGAGTTAAGAGGAGCTATAGTAATCGAATCTCCGGCTAGTTTTAGCGATTATGAATTATTTAGAAATATTATAAAACACGAAGAGCAACATGTTGTTAATGATATTATTTTTCGAGTTCATTCTTCTGATGAAAATTATGTTTTAAAAATGATAAAAAAGGTTAGTTTTGATTCTAAGGAAAAAATACTCGATTTGGTTAAAAACGCGGAAATAGAAGAAAGAATAAAAGATGAAATCTCAGCTCATTTTTCTGAAAATCGTCTTATTAAAAATATTAGCCCTTCTTTATTGATGCCCGATACTGTTTATAGTTATGGTTATGAATATAATATTTCCGAAACAGACAAGACGGATATGCACGCTGATTATTTTAAAGTGGTGCAAAATGGAATTATTGCTTTTGCCAACTTATTAAAGGCTGGTTATAAAATTGAGGATATTCAAGGAATTTTAGTTCCCGAACCTTTGTTAACTTGGCCAAAAGTTTCAGAAAGAATAATTAATAAAGTAAGATCTTCTTCTGACAAGGAAAGTGATATTAAAAAGTATATCCACAAGGACGTAATAAAGTTATCTCAAGATGCTAAAGAGTTATATTAGCTTGTCTATTGCTTTTTAATCAATAAAAAGATAAAATATTATTATTAATAAAATAAAAACAAAAAAATGAAAAAATTTAATCAAGGTAGGGATCGTGGTTTTGGTCGTGATAGCGGATCAAGTAGGGATTTTGGTAGAAATGATCGTCGTGGCGGTTTTGATGGTAGGAGTGGCGGAGGTCCTGCTATGCATAAAGCAATTTGTTCTGAATGTGGAATAGAGTGTGAGGTTCCTTTTAAGCCAACTGGCGGAAAACCTGTTTTTTGTAGTAATTGTTTTGAAAATAAAAACAGATCTGAATCTAGATTTGATGACAGAAGATCATCTCGTCCTCGATTCGATGATAATAAATTTTCTGGTAATAAATTTAATGAATCTAAAAAACCTATCAGTGACGCTAAGTTAGACGAAGTCATTTCTCGTTTAGATAAGATTATTAGATTATTAACTCCAGTTATTGACTTGAGAGAAAATAATAATAAATCTGAAAAACTTCCTGTTATTGAAAAAAAATCTAAAGATATTATTAAAAAGGAAGATAAAAAATTAAAAACAAAAACAAAAACTAAAACCGGAGATAAAGATGTTAAAAAAAATACAAAAAAGGTGGCCAAAACTTCGGTTAAAAAAAATAACAAGAAAAAATAAATTTTTAATAAATATAAATAAATAAGAATCTTATGTTTGTTGTTAGTATAATTGTTTTACTCCTGTCTTTTTATTTATTGGCAGTGGTTTGTGATCGTTATTTTGTGAATTCGCTTGATGCCATTTCTGAAAAATTGAAAATTAATTCTGATGTTGCTGGTGCCACTTTAATGGCTGTTGGTTCTAGTACTCCAGAATTATTTGTGTCTTTAATAGCTTTATTTAAGCCAGGAAACGAGTCCTTAGGAGCTGGAACTATTGTGGGCTCAGCTCTTTTTAACATTTTAGTTATTATTGGAGCTTCGGCTATGGTTAAAAAAGCATTCATTGCTTGGCAACCAGTTATCAGAGATACTCTTTTTTATTCTCTTAGTATTATTATCCTAATATTTTCTTTTAAAGACGGGGTTATCACTATGACAGAAGCCGGAATATTTTTATTACTTTATGTTGTATATATTTTAGCAGTTTTTAAATGGAAAAAAATATTACCATACAAAGAAGAAACTAAAGATATAATTAAAGATTTAGAAGAATCTCTTGAAAAAGAGGAAAAAAAGAAAACATTATTAGGTAAAATATTAAGATTTATAGAGCTTGGATTAGATAAGCTTTTTCCTAGTGCTAAACATTATTGGTGGGTCTTTTTTATTTCTATAATGGTAATTGCTGGTTTAAGTTGGACTTTGGTAGAAAGCGCTATTGTTATTGCTGAGTTTTTACATATTCCAGCAGTTATTATTGGATTAACTGTTTTAGCTGCTGGAACTAGTATTCCTGATTTGATGTCTTCGGTTATTGTGTCTAAACAAGGTCGTGGTGGTATGGCCATCTCTAATGCAATTGGCTCTAATATTTTTAATATTTTAATTGGACTTAGTTTACCCTGGATGTTAATTTTAGCTTTTACTGGAAACACAATTCATGTAGCCACTGAAAACCTTAATAGTTCTATTATCTTATTATTTGCTACTGTTTTGGCAATATTGTTTTTATTATTATTAAAAAAATGGAAAATCGGAAGAATGTCTGGTTTGGTATTAATTGGATTATATGTAGCTTATTTAGTTTGGTCAATTTTACAAGCAGTTTAATAAATTTATAAATATAATAAAATTTGTTAGAAAATAATTTTTCTTCTTAAAAATCTCATTATTTTATTTGTAGATGATAATGAGATTTTTATTTTTTGTTTAATATTAGTTTATTTTTTAATAGTTGAATAAGTTCACTTACATTTTGGAAAATCAAAAAACCCAAAATGTATGCAAAT
>CAZMNE010000027.1:0-8656 GCA_964567645.1 uncultured Gammaproteobacteria bacterium | reverse complement strand
TTAAATAATATTAATTATCCACAGAATGTAACATTAACTCTGCAACCGTACAAATTTTTAATTTTTAAAATTTTTATGATATAATAAAATTAATTAAATTATATTATTATGAAAAATATTATTAATAAAATTGAAGATGCTAATCTGGTAGGTCGGGGTGGAGCCTGTTTTCCGGTATATCTAAAGTGGCAGGCGGTAGCTTGTGCTAAAGGTAGGGGAAAATATTTAATTATTAATGGGGCTGAGGGTGAGCCAGGGATATATAAAGATGGTTATATAATTAAAAAATATTTACCAGAATTATCATTGGGAGTTAAGATTGCTTCTGATTATATTAAAGCTGAGAAAATATTTTTCTATTTAAATCATAAATATTTTAAACTATATCAAAAAAATATTATTAAAGAGTTTAATAAAGTTGGTCTAAAAGGAAAATTTATTATCTTTGTAAAACCTCAAAATTCTGGATATATTGGAGGAGAGGAAAGTACTGCTTTAAATATTATTGAGGGTCAGCATTTAGAACCTCGACTTCGTCCACCTTTTCCGACTGAAAAAGGTCTTTTTGGTAAGCCAACTTTGATTAATAATGTTGAGACCTTATTTAATGTTGGGCTTGTTAGTCAGAATAAATACGAGAATAAAAGATTTTATTCTATAAACATCGGTTCTAAAAATAAAGGAGTGTATTTTTTATCATCTGATCTAACTATTAAAGAAATTTTACAACAAACCAATAATTATCCTAAATATAGTTTTTTTGTTCAAGTTGGCGGCGATGCTAGTGGTGAGGTTTTAAATCAAAAACAATTAGATCAAGAAGTGAGCGGAGCCGGATCTATTACTATACATAACCTAAAAGATCATCAACCATTTGAGTTAATTAATTATTGGTTGAGATTTTTTGCTGATAGTTCTTGTGGACAATGCACCCCTTGTCGAGAGGGTACTTATCGATTATTAGAATTATTTAATAATGTTAAAAACAAGAATAAGAAAGGCCTTAAGGAATTATATAATAATCAGGACTATCTTGATTTGTGTCAGTCTCTCAGATTATCTTCTTTTTGTGCTCTGGGATGTTCAGTGCCTATAGCAATTTCTAGTTATTTTAAGAATATATTAAATATATGAAAAAAAAAATAAACATAAAAATAGATGGTCATGAATATTTTGGCTATGAAGGCCAAACTATTTTAGAAGTAGCTAAAAAAAATAATATTTTTATTCCCTCTCTGTGTCATCATCCCGACCTTAGTATCAAAGCTAATTGTCGGGCTTGTGTGGTTGAAATTAAAGGTTGTTCAAAATTAGTAACTTCTTGTTCCACTAAGATTAGAGAAGGGTTGGAGATCTTTACTAATTCTAAAAAAGTTCAATTAGCTCGAAATACTAATTTAAAATTAATTTTTGCTGAACATATTGAAAAATGTAATAATTGCAGCCTAAGATTTGATTGTACTTTATTAAATTTAGCTAAACGCTATAATATTAAAATAAATAATTTTTTAGATAGAAAAACTAATCGTAAAACTTATAAATTTTCTAAAGCTATTGAAATTGACGGTTCTCAATGTATCGATTGTCGAAATTGTGTTGATGTTTGTTCCAATGTTCAAAAAATTAATTATTTAGAAATAAAAGGACGAGGTTCTAAACAAGAAATTGTTGCTACTAAAAATAAAAAAATAGATTGCATATATTGCGGTCAATGTACTCTGCATTGTCCGGTGGCCTCAGCTCAGGAGCAGCAAGATTGGTCCGAGATTGAAAAAATATTAGCTAATAAAAAAAACAAAACCTTGGTAGCAGTGATTGCTCCTTCAACTCGAATGACTATCGGCGAAGAATTCGGTTTGCCTTATGGACAAAATAATAGTGGTAAAATGGTAGCGGCTCTAAAGAAATTAGGCTTTGATCAAGTGGTGGACGTTAATTTTGCTGCCGATGTCACTACTTTAGTGGAGGCTCAAGAATTATTAGAACGAATTGGAGATAAAAAAGCTATTATGCCAATGATAACCTCCTGTTGTCCAGCTTGGGTAAAATATTTAGAATTTTATCGTCCCGACCTCATTCCACATTTAACAACCTCTCGCTCTCCCCAGATTCACTTAGGTGGAATTATTAAAACCTATTGGGCTAAAAAGAAAAATATTAAACCAAAGGATATTGTAGTTGTTTCTATTATGCCTTGTACTGCTAAAAAATTTGAAATTACCAGAGAAGAATTAAAAATTGGTAAACTAAAACCAGTAGATAAAGTTTTGACGGTTAGAGAATTAGCTTTTTTAATAAAAAGAGCTAGTATTAATTTTAAGTCTTTGAAGTCAGTAAAATCTAATGATTTAATAAATGACGGTAGTAGCGCTGGTTTAATCTATGGAGCTAGCGGTGGAGTAATGGAGTCAGCCCTGAGAACTGCTAATTTTATGATTTGTGGAGCCTCTAAGGGCCAAATTTGTCGTTCTAGGATAGATTTTAAGGATGTTCGTGGTTTAGCCGGAGTTAAGGAAAGTACTGTTGATTTAGGTGGAAAAAAGGTTAGAGTAGCGGTGGTTAATGGAATAGGAAATATTAAAGATGTTTTGACAAATATTAATAATTATGATTATATAGAGGTAATGGCCTGCCCTGGTGGTTGTATTGGGGGTGGCGGGCAACCCATTCCTAGTTCCATGGAAATTGTGTCCAAGAGAATAGCTGGAATATATAAAGAAGATAGGTCTGGCAAAATCAGAACCGCGCATGAAAATAAAGGGGCCGTTGAGGTGGTTAAATGGATAAAAGACGAGGGACTGGAACATCAAATTTTACACACTAAATATTCTAAAAAAATTAGAAAATAATTTTAAAAATATGGAACAATTAGCTAGTATTACAATTTTAACTTTAAACAGACAACAAGTCTCCAGAGATCTTAACGATTATTTGACTATTAACGGACACCTTATTATGTCTCGTTTAGGAGTTAATATTCAAAAAAATTGTTTAGAAAATTGCCCGGGTATGATTATTTTGGTTATAAAATCCAATGAGGAAAATATTAATAATTTTATTGCTGGACTGGAAAAAATTAAAGGTTTAAAAATAAAGACCTGTATTTTTGATAATGAGTAAAGTAGTATAAAAAATTTATACATTAAATTTTAAATATATGGGAGAGTTTAAAGGACCAAATATTGTTGGCAAAATTGATTTAAGTAAATTTGAAAAACCTAAAAAAATTGATTTTGAAAAAATGTCTTCTTTTTTGAAGGGGGAATTAAAATTTTTAAGTGCAGAAATTAATAATGAATATCAAGAATTTGGGCAGATACTAGAAAATGATGCTACCATTAAAATTGAGGGAGATGATTCTAAGTTACATGAAAAAGTAGTTTTGAGCAAAGAACAAGCTTGGGCTGGTGAAAAGAATTGTACATTTGAAGAATGGAATGATAAAAAAGAAAAAGATCCAGCCACTGTCTCCGAAATGTTTATTACCTTATTGCTTCATAAAGTTTTAAAAGATAGGTTTTTGGTGGCCCGTGCTTCTCATTATGATGATTATGAAAATGGAGTTGATTATGTTTTAATAGATAAAAAAACTGGCGTTGTTGTTTGTGGTTTTGATCAAGTTTTAGGAATGGGTAAAGATGATGGAGGTGCTAAGAAAAAACAGAAAATTGATAAAATATTATTGCGAGGTGGGGCTAGATTAGAATATGGAATTACTTTTGATAAAGAAAATAATTTAATTAGAAAAAAATTAAAGAATATTCCAACCTTTTTCTTGGGGCTTTCTAAGGATGATTTAGACAAATCTTTAGATTCTTTGCAAAAGAATAATGATTTGAATGATAAAGTAATTGATGATTTTGGTAAAAATATTCTTAGAAAAATGGTTAAATCATTAGAGGATCAATATTCTAGCGCTCGAGATTTGATTAAAGAAACTGGTGATAAAAACAGATATGAAATGTTATTATCCAATATTGATAAATTTAAAGAATCTTTGGAGATTATAAAAAATAAGATAAATTTATAATTATATTATAAACAAGCTTAAATAAATATTTTTAGACAAAGAAGCCTTATAGCTTCTTTATTTATCCGATAATTATGATAAAAAAAGCATTAGAGACAATTGAAAAAATAGAACAGGCTGGTTTTAAGTCGTATTTAGTGGGTGGTTGTGTTCGAGATTTATTGATGGGAAAAATTCCTAATGATTTTGATATTACCACCGATGCTTTGCCTGAAGAAATAATGAAAATATTCCCAGAAGCTAAATATGAAAATGATTTCGGAACTGTTATATTAGCCATTAAGAACGATAATGGAGAGGTTTTGTCCGTCTTTGAAATTACTACCTATCGTAGTGAAAGTGGTTATCGAGATCATCGTCGTCCCGACGAAGTAATTTTTGAAAAAGAATTGGACCTAGATTTATCTAGGAGGGATTTTACTGTTAATGCTATGGCTATGAGACCGGTTAGCGAATCAAGAAAAGAAAAAAATAAATATAATTTTAAGGAGATAAATTTAGATCAGGATTTTTTAAAGAAGTTTAATTTAGTTGTTCCTAAAATGGAATTAGTTGATTTATTCGGTGGGTTGAAGGATATTAAATTGAGAATAGTTCGAGCTGTGGGGGAGCCAGTTGATAGATTCAAAGAAGACGCTCTTAGAATGATGCGGGCTATTCGTTTTTCAGCTCAATTAAGTTTTGATATTGAACCAAAAACAGAAAGAGCTATTTTAAAAATGGCTGGAAGTTTAAAATTTATTGCTAAAGAAAGAATTAAGGATGAATTAATAAAAATTTTAAAATCTGATCAAGCTTATGAGGGAGTAATTAGATTAATGGATACAAAATTATTGCAATATATTATTCCAGAATTATTAGTTGGTAGTGGTATGAAGCAAAATCATCACCATATTTATACTGTTTTAAAGCATAATCTATTGTCTTTGAAATATTGCCCAAGCTCTAAATGGCAGGTTAGGTTAGCAGCTTTGCTTCATGATATTGGCAAACCTCAATCCATGAAAGTGATTGATGGGCAAAATACTTTCTATAACCATGAATATATTGGAGCTAGAATGACTAGGAAGATTATGACTAGATTGAAATTTTCTAATTTAGATATTGAGATGGTAGTTAATTTAGTTAAGAACCATATGTTTTACTATAATGTTGGAGAGGTGACGGCTGCTTCGGTGCGGCGTTTAATTGCTAAAACTGGGCGAGAAAATTTAAAAGACTTAATTGATCTAAGAGTAGCTGATAGGCTCGGCTCAGGCACTCCTAAAGCTATGCCTTATAAGCTCCGTCATTTACAATATATGATGGAGAAGGTGCAAAATGATCCGGTTTCTGTTAAAATGTTAAAGGTTAACGGTGATATTATGATTTCAGAGTTAAAAATGGATCCAGGCCCTAAAATGGGAGCTATTTTAGATGTGCTGTTGTCTGAAGTTTTGGAAAATCCAGAGTTAAATGATAAAAAAATACTCTTGAAAAGAGTTAAGGAATTAGATAAACTTGATTTAGTAGAGCTTAGAGCTAAGGCCCGAGAAATTATAGAAGAAAAAAGAGAAGAGGAGGACAAGGATATTAAAAAAAAGTTTAAGGTATAGCTTATTGACAATATTTAAATAATTCTATATAATTGTAATACAAAGTATTACAATTAATTTTTAATTATGAGAGAAGTTATTAATATTTCTTTGCCTGAGACAATGGCAAAGACAGTAAAAACTGCTGTGAAAAGTGGAGGATTTGCTTCAACTAGTGAATTTTTTAGGCATTTAGTGAGAAGGTGGCAAGAAGAAATATTGCTAGGCGAGATCGAAAAAAGCAGAAAAGAGATTGTTAAGGGAGGAGGCAAAAAATTAAAATCACTTAAAGATTTAAGGTAATCATGATATTTATAATTAAATATAAAAATATGAACAAAAAAATAATTTATTCATTCTTAATTTTATTTTTACTATTTAGTGTTTCAGCTTGTAGTAAAAAAGATAATAATATGGAAAAAAATAGACCAGAAATTTTAAACAAATATTCTCAGGCTGAGTTTCAAACTAGCATGGGGGATTTTACAATACAATTTTTTAACGACAAAATGCCAATCACTGTAGCCAATTTTCTAACTTTAGCTGAAGATGGATATTTTGATGGCATCAAATTTCATCGAGTTATCAAGGATTTTATGATTCAAGGTGGTGATCCCTTAACTAAAGATGATACCAAGGAAAGTCTTTGGGGGACTGGTGGACCTGGTTATGCTATTGAAGATGAACACGTGGCTGATCCTGAGTTGAGTAATTTAACAGGAACTATTTCTATGGCTAATTCTGGGCCAAATTCAGGTGGTTCTCAATTTTTTATCAATGTGGCTGATAATACTTTTTTAGATTTTGATAAAGCTCCACTTACCAGTAAGCACCCAGTTTTTGGTAAAATAATAGAAGGAATGGAGGTAATAGAGAAAATTTCTCAGGTTGAAACCACTATGCCAGGATATTTGGATAGACCAATTGAGCCAATTGTTATTAATAAGGTAGTTTTAAAGTAAATTTATGCAAGTATATTTAGATAATGCTGCAACTACAAAAATTGATAAAAGAGTCTTAAAAAAAATGATTCCATATTTTTCAGATAAATATGGGAATGCTTCTTCTATTCATTTTATGGGACAGGAAAATGATTTAAAGATTGCTCAGTGTAAAAAAGAAATTGCTAAAATAATAAACGGAAAATCAGAAAATATTATCTTTACCTCTTCAGCTACCGAATCTAATAATTTGATTATCAAAGGTGTGATGCGAGCTAATCGTGATAAGGGAAATCATTTCTTGATTTCAGCTATCGAACACCCTTGTGTATTATCATCAGCCCGGGAATTATTAGATGAGGGTTTTAAGTTTGATTATATTCCAGTTGATAGTCGAGGTATAGTTAACTTAGAGGAATTAAAAAAGAAAATTAAACCAGAAACAGTGTTAATTTCGGTTATGGCAGTAAATAATGAAATTGGAACAATTCAACCAATGGAAGAAATTGGTAAAATAGCCAAAGAAAAAAGTGCATATTTTCATACTGACGCTGTGCAGGCTGTACCATATTTAAAAATTGATATTGCTAAGTGGGGAGTTGATTTTCTTTCACTTTCAGCTCATAAATTTTATGGTCCTCAAGGTGTTGGTTTAGCCTATATTAATAAAAACATAAAGATGAAACCGTTAATTGTTGGTGGAGGACAAGAAGATGGCTATCGAGCTGGAACATATAATACGGCAGGTATTGTTGGGCTAACCGAAGCTTTAAAATTAGCTTATGCTGAAAGAAATGAATATTTAAAAAAAGTAAAATCTTTACGAGATTATTTTTGGAAAGAAATTCAGAAAAAAATAAAAAATATTAGTTTAAATGGAGATTTTAAAAACAGAACTCCTAATAATTTAAATATTATGTTTAAGGGTATCGAAGGAGAAGCTATTTTAATGGATTTATCTTTTTCCAAGATTTGTGTTTCAACCGGATCAGCTTGTTCAGCACAAAATTTGAAAGTTTCTTCGGTTATTACAGCCATGGGTATTGATCCTAAATACATGAATAGTAATGTTCGTTTTACTTGGGGGAGATATAATAATAAAAAGGAAATTGATTATGTAATAAAAAAATTGGTTAAAACGGTTGATCGGTTAAGAGCTTTTACTCCGATAAAATAATTTAGAGAGGGCTTTTAATGTTTTTTAATCCAAGATTGGTGACATGGGTATAGATTTGAGTGGTTCTAATATTTTGATGCCCAAGTAATTCTTGAACATAGCGAACATCAACTCCATTTTCTAATAGATGGGTAGCAAAACTATGGCGCAGGCTATGAAAGCTAGCGTCTTTTTTTATATTTGATTTTTTAAGGGCATTTTCGAAAATTTTTTGGGCAGTTCGAGTAGTGAGTTTTCCGCCTCTTTCACTTTCAAAAAGAAAATTATTGTTTGTTTTCTTTATAATTATTTTTTTAAGATCTTTTATTAATTTTTCTGGTAGGAGAGTGATTCTGTCTTTTTGACCTTTGGCATTTTTAATATGAATAGTTAATTCTTTTAGATTAATATCTTTTATCTTGAGATTAACAACTTCGCTAACTCTTAACCCAGCTCCGTAAGCCAAGGATAATAATAGTCTATGTTTTTCGTTCTGTATTGATTTTAAAATAGTTTTTATTTCTGGTCGTGATAAAACGGTGGGTAGTTTTTTGCCTTTTTTAGCTGATTTTATATCAATTTTTTTGTTTATTTTAATAATATTATAATAATAGAATTTTATAGCACCGAGATAGATGTTTTGACTTTGGGGTGATATTCTTTTTTGGCAAAATAAAAGAAAATTTTTAATAATATCTTCATCAAATTTATTAAAATTAGCATTTTTAAAATTTAAATACATTCTTAGGCCGTGAAGATAGATTTTTATGGTTTTGGGGCTATAGTTTCTTATTTTTAATTCTCTTTCCAGGAGATTTAATTGTGTTTGCATATTGTTGTAAATTATATTAAAATATTAGTAGTTAAAATATCGGTTATTATAGCATATCTTAAATAAACAAAGGTTAAATTAATGCATTATTAGGATATAGTTCGTATAATAACCAGTTATATG
>CAZMNE010000026.1:7481-9461 GCA_964567645.1 uncultured Gammaproteobacteria bacterium | reverse complement strand
GTTATGAAAATTAGTGGGCCTTATGCTTATGGTTATCTAAAAAGTGAAAATGGCGTTCATCGTTTAGTTAGGATTTCACCATTTGATGCTGAAAATATGAGACATACTTCTTTTGTTGGTGTGGAGGTAATTCCCGAAATTAAAAGTGATGAAATTATTAAAATTGATGATAAGGATTTAAGAATTGATGTTTATCGTTCTTCTGGTCCTGGGGGTCAGAGTGTTAATACTACTGATTCCGCCGTTAGAATAGTCCATATTCCAACTAATATAGTGGTTACTTGTCAAAGTGAAAGATCGCAACATCAAAACAAAGAAAGAGCTTTAGAAATTTTACGGGGAAAACTTTTCCAATTACAAAAAGAGGAAATTGATGAGGTTAATAAAAAAATAAAAGGTGGTGCTGGACAAGGAACCTGGGGAAAACAAATTCGTTCCTATGTTTTTCAGCCCTATCAAATGGTTAAAGATCATCGAACAAATTTTTCGGTTAATACAGTCAATAATGTTATGGATGGGGAGATTGATTATTTTATTGAATCTTATTTAAAGTTTTTATTAGAGAATAGGGGAAGGAAAAAGAGCCCCAATTAAAAGCTGCCAAGACTTTCTTTTTTTTAAAAAAAGGTATATAATAATATTAGATTTATTGATAAATAAAATTAATTTATATTTTTATGTTTAAAACAAAAAACAAAAAAATATTATTATTTTCTGGGATTTTTTTAGCTTTGATAATCTCAGTTTTATGGTATTCGTTTTCCTATTCTTATAGTGAATATGGTGATTATGAGTCAGTTATTTCTATCCCAGTTAACTCGGGAGAAACTCCTTATATAAAAAGACCAGGCTGGATGGCAATTTCTCCGAATAATGGTAATATTTATTTAAGCGATGAGAGCAATCGTCAGGTTTTGATTTTTAATTCCAACGATGAATATCAAAGAAAAATATATAATGCCGGTTTAGGCGAAGGACAATTTGCTGATCCCAAAGGAATAGTCATAGGAGATGATGGTAGCGGAAATGATGTTATTTTTTTGGTTGATGGTTATAGTGATAAGGTTTTAAAATTTAATTATAAGGGCCAGTTTCTTTTGGAGTGGGGGTCAAATGGAGTTGATGATGGAAAATTTGATAATCCTCAAGATATTGGCATAGACTCCGAAGATAATATTTATGTAGTTGATAGTGACAATAGTCGTATTCAGAAATTTGATTCTTTTGGTAATTATATTACTAAATGGGGTGCACCCGGTTCAGATCCTGGTCAATTTACTAGTCCTAATGGAATTGTGGTTGATTCTAAAAATAATATTTATGTTACTGATACTTATAATAATAGAGTACAAAAATTTGATTCTAGTGGAAATTTTATAACTCAGTGGGGAAATTGGGGTGAGGGGTCTTTAAATTTTTGGGATCCCATGGGTATCCTTGTTGATGACGAAGATAATGTTTATGTAATTGATCAAGGAAATAATAATAAAATTAGGAAATTTGATTCTAATGGAAATTTTTTAGAAATAGTTATTTCTGGTAAAACACCAGAACATTTTGTCGAAGAAGATGGAACTATTTCTAGGGCTGTTGATATTGAAATGAATTCAGAGGGGGATATATATATTAGTGATGAATTTAATCGAATTCAAAAATTTTCTCTAGGAATTAAAACTGATTATTATCAAGATTTAAGGTTTTTTTATCAAAATAATGGTGATTTTTATACACCTAGCTTTGCGGCAATTGATTCTTCTAATAATATTTATGTAACTGACACTAACAATCAGCGTATTCAAAAATTTGATTCCTCTGGTAATTATGTGTCTCAATTTGGTACCCCTGGCTCTGGAAATGGTCAATTTAAAAGCCCGACTGGGATAGTTCTGGATTCTTCCGGTAATATTTTTGTAGTGGATTCTGAAAATCAGCGTATTCAAAAATTTGATTCCTCTGGTAATTATGTGTCTCAATTTGGTA
>CAZMNE010000026.1:0-7381 GCA_964567645.1 uncultured Gammaproteobacteria bacterium | reverse complement strand
TTCTTCCGGTAATATTTTTGTAGTGGATTCTGAAAATCAGCGTATTCAAAAATTTAATTCTTCCGGTAATTATTTATCTCAATTTGGTTCCGCTGGAGTAAATGATGGTCAATTTAAATTTCCAACTGGAATAGTCTTGGATTCTTCTGATAATATTTATGTAGTAGATACTGAACAGCATCGAGTCCAGAAATTTAATAATTCTTTTGCTCATGTTGTCACCTGGGGGTCTTTTTTTGATCTGCGATTATTTGTTGGTCAGAACTTGTCAGTAAATCCCATTAATGATAATATTTTTTATTCAGATAAAAGATATTTTTCTGTTTCAGAATTTAACCCTAGCGGAGATTTCTTGGGGTTTCTAAATATGAATATTGATCCGATACATCCAATTGGTTCAGTTTTTGATTCTTCGGGAAATATTTATATTTTTGATAAAAGTGATTGTTTGATCAAAAAATATGATTCTTCTTCTCCTCAGAGACAATTTATTGATAGCTGGGGAGGGTGTGGTTCTGATAGTGGCAATTTTAAAATTTCCGGGAGATTTGAAGCTACTGTTGATTCTAATGATGTTGTTTATGTGGCTGATACTGGAAATAATAGAATTCAAAAATTTAGTTCCAGCGGTACTTATATAACCGAGTGGTCTATTCAAAACCCAGTTGATATAGTTGTTGATAGTTCTAATAATGTTTATGTGGCTAGTAATATGCCTCATTACATAACCAAATTTGATTCTTCTGGTAATCAATTAATTCAGTGGCAAAAAGATATTAATAACGAGAATTTTCAAAATATTAATGGGTTGGCAATTGATTCTTTTGATAATATTTATGTTTCTGATAACAATGGTTTCATTGAGTATTTAAAAAAGTTTAATAACTCGGGGCAGCCAATAAGCAATATTTATATCAATGAGTATCCCTATGGGATTATTATTGATTTTTTAGATAGAATATATATCTCATCTAGCGAAGATGGTGGAAGTATTGATCGTTTTGTTTTTGGAGATTTTATTGGATATGTATTTGATTCTAAAATTGCCGGAGAAAATGATTATGTTTTTGAAAATCCGTTTAGTGTTTCCTTAGGCACAATAAATCATCCAGAAATGGGTTTAATGGATATTCTTTTGGTGTCAGATTTTGAGGAAAGTAATATTAAAATTTTCTCTATTAATGATGAAACAATAAATTATATGACAACTATAGGGGAATATGGCACTAGCACAGGCAAATTTAATATGCCCTCCAAGGCCATCCTTAAAGATCAATATATTTATATTGCTGATGCTTTAAATCATCGAATTCAAAGATTTAATATTTTTACGGAAGAAATAATTTCCTGGGGTGATTTTGGTGATGGGCCTGGTCAATTTGGCGGAGAGTCTCTTATTGGTGGAGGTTATATTTTGGGAATGACAGCTGATTCTGATGGAAATATTTATGTAGCTGATATTTTTAATAATCGTGTGCAAAAATTTGATGCAGACGGAAACTATATAACTGAGTGGGAAGCTTCTTATCCGTCTGGGATAGCTATTGATCAAGATTCTAATATTTTTACGTCTGATCCTTTTGGTAATAATATTATTCAAAAATTTGATTCTAATGGTGTTTTAATTAAAGAATTTGGTGGAGTTGGTTCAGAAAATGGTCAATTTAATCTAGCAGCTGGTTTGTTTATAGATTTTAATAATTATCTTTATGTAGCTGACGGAAATAATAATCGTATTCAAAAATTTGATACTGATGGCAATTTTTTGGATAAATGGGGGGAGCTAGGTGGAGATTTGGCTCAATTTAATCAGCCTATCGACGTTGCTGTCGATAATGATGGAAATATTTATGTGGCCGATAGTAGAAATAAAAGAGTACAAGTTTTATATATTTCAGCTCAAAGGCCTTACGATTTGGCGGTTTCTAATTCGACTTCTAATTCCTTATCTCTTTCTTGGCAAGGAAATACTTATAGTTATTATATAGAAAATATAACAAATTCTGATGCTTCTGGTTGGATTCAAAATAATTCCTACACCTTTTCTAATTTGTCTTGTGGGGAAAATTATTCTTTTAGAGTCAAGGGAAAAAATTATTCTGGAGAAGAAACTGATTGGTCTGATGTTATAGAATACTCTATTATTTGTCCTAACTTGGGATCAGGTAATGAATCTTTCTATTCTAACGAATTGCCTGTTCCGGTTTGTGATTATGTTGAATATAGTGATTGGGAGCCCTGTAAAAATGGATTCGATATTCAGTTTAGAGGTATAAAAAAAACTGACCCAGCTAATTGTTATTTATCAATAGAGCAAAGACGAGACATGGAAAAACCTTGCTCTTTAAATGATTATGAAGAAGATCAAAAAATAGTTGATAATGATAAGGTTGATAATATTGATCAAGGCCAGTTATTAAATATTAAGAACATAACTTCAAGGGAAAAATCTTTAGTTTCTTTAGTTGATAGTCGCTTGGTTAATAAGCTAAAAGGATCTATATTATTACAAGTTGAAAATTATGGAGAACTTTGGTATCTTAGTCCGGTAGATAATTTAAAATATTACGCGGGCAGTCCTTTGGCTATTTTTAATATTATGAGGTTATTTGGGCTTGGTGTTTCTAATGATAATTTTGCTTTATTTGAAAGAAACGGAGTGCCCGATAGATTGGCTGGAAGAATTTTATTGAGAGTAGAAGATAATGGGGAGGCTTATTATGTCAATCCAATAACTATGGAATTACATTATTTGTCTAGACCGCATGAAGCTTTTGAAATTTTTAAAGAATTATCTTTAGGAATAAGCAATATAAATATCAGAAAAATTGAGGTTGGTTGGCAATAGAGTTGATAAATAATTTATTTTTAATTTAATTTTAAATTAAAGAGATATATATAAAATACCAATATTAATTTATTGGTATTTTTTATGTTTAAAAAATATTTTTTTATAATATTATCCTTATCTTTTGTTTTGGGATTATTTTTGTCTTTTTATCTAAAAATATTTAATAATTATTCGAGTTTGTTGTTCTTTGTTTTATTTTTATTTTTCTCGTTATTGTTAATAAAAAAAAGAAATATACTTTTATTAATTTTAGTTTTTTTGTTTTTGGGTGTTTGGCGATATCAGGTTTTATTAATATCTAGTTTTTCTAATAAAATTAAAGATTATTATAATCAAAATTTGGTTTTATTGGGAAAAGTGGTTTCTGATCCAGAAATTAAAAAAAATAGTCAAAAAATTAAATTTAAAATTTATCAGGCTAAAGATGATCAGGAAAATATATTAGAAATAAAGGGGAAAATTTTAGTAATTACTAGCCCCTATCCTATTTATAGTTTTTCTGATTTTTTGGAGATTAAAGGAAGATATATGGAGCCTGGTTTAATTGATGATTTTGATTACGGATTATATTTAAAAAGGTTTGGATTGGAGGCGGTATCATATTATTCGGAAATAAAAAAGATTGACACTCTGGAAAACAGGGGAGCCTTAGTTCTTCTGAGATCAAAAATATATATTTTAAAAAATAAATTTAGAGAAATTTTTGATATTAATTTGGATTTTGTTTCTTCGTCTATATTGAAGGCCATGATTTTAGGGGATAAGTTTTTTTTAACTCCAGAGATTAGAGAAAGTTTTTCTCATTCTGGGCTTAGTCATATTATCGCTATTTCTGGACTTCATATTACTTTATTAGCTTCATTGTTCTTAAGTTTTTTATTATTTTTAGGTATTTCTCGTCGACAAGCTTTTTATTTTAATATCTTATTTTTATTTTTTTATTTAATGTTAATTGGAGCTCCGGCTTCAGCTTGTCGAGCTTCTATAATGGGATTTTTATCTTTTTTGTCTATTTATTTGGGGCGCTTAGGAAATATATCCAATGCTTTATTTCTGGTTGGTTTAATTTTGCTTTTAATTAATCCGCTTTTGATTTTTGCTGATATTGGTTTTCAGCTTTCTTTTTTGGCTGTTTTAGGGATAATTTATATTCATCCCATTGTTAAAGAATTTTTAATAAATAAAATATTTAGAAAATTTTCGATTGGGGATAATATTGTAGATATTATTAGCATTACTATCTCGGTTCAATTAATTTCGGCCCCACTTTTAATTTTTAATTTTAATCAATTTTCTTTAATTGCTCCACTTAGTAATCTATTGGTTTTATGGACTATACCAATAATTATATCTTTTTCTATAGTCGCAATAATAATTTTTTTTATTAGTCCTTTTCTGTCTCAAATTATTTTTTTCTTAGTAGATATTATTTTAAAATATATTATTTTGATTAATGACATGGTTAATAAAATTCCTGGAGCCTTTATTAGTGTTGGTAGGTTGACAATTTTTTGGATAATTATTTATTATTTATTTTTGTTTTATTTTTTTATATTAAAAAAACAGAGATCTGTTTAAGTTCTCTGTTTCTAGATAAGTCTTATTCTTCGTTTTTTTTCATGGTCTTTAAACATCTGGTACAAACCTTAGCTTTTATTCCCATGATATTTTTGGTTTGCAAATTTATATTTTGCCTTTTCAATGTTTTAATATTGGAGTGTGATCGGCTAGCTCCCTTAGTTGAGCTTCTTCCACAAACATCGCATTTCTTTCCCATATGGTTTATTTTATTTTTTAATATTTTTAATATTTTCCATTGTAACATAATTTTTAAAATAATCAAGAGCTTTTAATAATTTTGTCAAAACATTTCTAATTTGATATACTGGAAATGTTTTATGATTAATTTTATTGTTTATGTCTGTGATAATTTTATCTATTATTATTTTAATATTTTCTATTATAGTTCACGAATATGGTCATGCTTGGATGGCTAATAGGTTGGGGGATAGCACTGCTAAAGATTTGGGAAGGCTAACTTTAAACCCAATTCCTCATATTGATTTATTCGGTTCTATTTTATTGCCATTATTTTTTGTTTTATCAGGTAGTGGTTTTTTATTGGCCTGGGCTAAGCCAGTTCCTTATAATCCTAATAGAATTAGAGATAAAAAATACGGAGATTTAAAAGTAGCTATTGCTGGGCCGGGTTCTAATATTATTATAGCTATTATATTTGGTTTATTGGCTAGATTTCTACCAATCACTTCTGAAATTAAATTGTCTTTATTGTCTTCCTATCTGTCTGGTGATAATAATTTAATAAATTCTTTAATCTCTGGCAATTTGCTTAATACTATTTTTTTGATGGCAATTATTTTTTGTTTTTTAAATTTATTATTAGCCATTTTTAACTTAATTCCTGTTCCGCCGCTAGATGGTTCAAAAATATTAATTAATTTTTTGCCGGAGAGAGCTAAATATAAAATATTTTCTATAGAGAGGTATGGCATGTTTATTGTCTTATTTTTGTTGATGTTTGGATTTTTTAGATTACTCCTTGTTCCCATATTATATATCTTATCAATTTTGACTGGTATTAATATATTTTAGATTATGTATTCAACTACTCATTTAGCCCTGGGCTTAATAATAGGTAAAGTAACTGGTGATTATCAGGCCGCTGTCTTGGGGTCTTTAATAATTGACATTGATCATCTTATCCCCAACTTTCAACAAAAAAATAAATTTATTTTAAAAGATTTCTGGAAAAAAACTAAAGATTCCAGAGATAGTTCTCGAAGCTATTTTCATAGTTTTTTTGCTTGGATAATTTTCTCTATTATTGTTTGCTTAATAGATTATAAATTTGGCTTAGTGTTTTCTTTGGCTTATTTGGGGCATTTTTTACTGGACGCTTTGGACAATTCATCATTTTACCCCTTTTTTCCTATTAAAAAATTTGATATTAGAGGTTTCGTGCCTTATTATTCTAAAAAAGAGTTATTTTTTAGTTTAATTTTATTCTTTATTTTTATTGTTATTTAATTTGTTGTTTTTTGATCCTTGACTTATTATAATTATTTTGTTAAATTTTAATCACATAATAAAGGCCAATTAGGTTTTTATATTTTTTTGATTATTATTATAATTTTTTTAATTTATGCCTACAATTAATCAATTGGTTAGAAAAGGACGAAAGTCATCTAGCAAAAGAAAGAAAAATCTAGCTCTTAGGACTACTTTAGATTCTTTGCATCGTAAGAAAAAAGTAAATAAAAAAGGATCTCCTTTTAAACAGGGGGTTTGTCTTAAGGTTACAACTATGACACCTAAAAAACCGAACTCAGCTTTACGTAAAATTGCTCGTGTTCGTTTATCAAACGGAATGGAAGTAACTGCTTATATTCCTGGTATGGGACATAATTTACAAGAACACTCCATCGTTTTGGTTAAGGGAGGTAAAACTAAAGATTTGCCAGGTGTTAGATACAAGGTGGTTAGAGGTGTTTATGATTCACAAGGTGTAGAGGCTAGAAGACAAGGAAGAAGTTGTTATGGTGCTAAAAAACCAAAAGCTTAATAAATATTTTATATAAATAATAATAAAGATTGTTATAGCTGACAATTTTAAAAACTATGAGAGGTAAACAAGCTCCAAAAAGAGATATCGAAAATGATTTAAAATATGGTGATAAAAATATCGCTAAGTTTATAAATTATTTAATGGTTAGTGGAAAAAGATCAGTAGCTCAAAAAATTGCTTATGATGCTTTTGATTTAATCAGACAAGAAACCAAGCACGATCCTCGCCATATTTTTAATAAGGCTTTAAAAAAAGTTTCTCCTTTATTAGAGGTCAGAGGCAAGAGAGTTGGTGGTGCTAACTATCAGGTTCCTTTTCAGGTTAGAGGTGAGAGACGTTTTTATTTAGGTTGTCATTGGATTATTGATGCTGCTAAAGCTAGAAAAGGAAAATCAATGGCTGAAAAATTATCAGCCGAAATTTTAGAAGCTTCTAATGGCGAAGGAGCAGCGGTTAGAAAAAGAGAAACTGTTCATAAAATGGCTGAAGCTAATAAAGCTTTTGCTCATTTTTCAAGATAAATTTTTAAATTTAAAATAAAAATATTTTTATGTCACAAGATTATACTTTAGATAAATTCCGTAATATTGGAATTATGGCTCATATTGATGCTGGTAAAACAACTTTTACCGAGAGAGTTTTGTTTTATACTGGTAAAAAATATAAAATTGGAGAAACTCATGATGGAGCAGCTGATATGGATTGGATGGAACAAGAAAAAGAACGTGGTATTACCATTACTTCGGCGGCCACTACTTGTTTCTGGAAAGATAATAAGATCAATATTATTGATACTCCTGGTCACGTAGATTTTACAGTAGAGGTTGAAAGATCTTTACGTGTTTTAGATGGTGCCGTAGCCGTTTTTGATGGATCTCAGGGGGTAGAGCCTCAATCTGAGACTGTTTGGCGCCAAGCTGACAAATATCATGTTCCTAGACTTT
>CAZMNE010000025.1:0-9765 GCA_964567645.1 uncultured Gammaproteobacteria bacterium | reverse complement strand
TTTAGAAGGAATAATTGGAAATATTTTTCAGGCTGTTTTTGGTCGAGAGGTTTATGAAACAATAGAAGAAAAGGCAGCCCATCTCCTTTACTTTGTAATAAAAAACCATCCCTTTAATGATGGCAACAAAAGAAGTGGAGCTTTTTGCTTTTATTTGGTTTTTAAATAAAGCTAAGTTTAATTTTAAAGACAGAATTAATCCTGAATCTTTGGCCACCTTAACCATACTTATAGCCGAATCTAACCCAAAAGATAAAGAAAAAATGGTAGGAATTGTTTTGTTATTACTTAATTTCAAGAAATAATATCTAGCGAGTTAAGAAATTAGTTAAATTAAATAGTTTATAGCTTCTTTGATATTCAGAGCAAATATAAAGGGATCTAATTTTACTAGATTCTTTTTAATATTTTAGATGGTAGATGAAAATTATTTTATCAATTGCACTAATTTCTTGAACTCAGTATAATTTTATTTGTTAGCATTGCTGCAAAAAGTTATTATTATTATGTTATAATATAACTGTATTTCTATATAGTTCTTTTATAAAACTTATTGGTTAATGCTTATAATCTTTTAATTAAGAGCTTATAAGTATTAACCAATAAATATGAAGACAATGAAAGACATTAGAGAAATATGGGAGAAAATTTACAGAGAATATTTTGGATTAGAAAAAGATTTTTCTTCATTGGAGGTGCCGAATGAGTATGATTCAGCTAAATATTTTGGTGTTATTGTCTCAGGAATTACAATGAATGAAATTCTTGAAGGAATGACCAGAAAATTTAAGGTGGATGTTTATAAGAAAGATCTCAATGGAGAAGTGAGGGGGAGGATGGAGAAGCAATACTTTATCTTCTTCAAAAAAAACATTGAAGCCGATGAAGACCTGCTCTTTATTCCCGCCTTTGTCTTAAAAAATATGAGGCATAACGGGATAACCCTAAGAGAGAGAATGCTTTTGGAAATTCTGCCCGTAGAAACCGAAGGCAAATTTTTAGACAGAGAGAGGGTGACTCTTTGCTCCGGTTCACGTTATTATAACGGGTTAGTTCCGACCATGTACGAACAAAAAGGGGAGATACTCATTTCTTGGAGAAAGGATAATGCTTCCTTGTTCCATGTTAGTTCCCGTTCAGTGCAGGGATTCAAAAGATTTTAAGTTATATAAGGAGCTCAAAAAAGCTCCTTTTTTCTATTGAAAAAAGATATTTTTTGTGCTAGTATTTAATATAAATATTATTAAAATAATATGAAAAATAAATCATCTTTAGAAAATTTAAATCAAAAAGATAGAGAGATTTCTGAAAATTTAGAGAATCTGGAAAATGAAGTTTTTTCTTCTGGAGTTAAAAAAATAGAATCTTGTGCTAATTCCGTTGATAATAAAAATTCTTTTTCGGAGATAAGAAAGGCTGGTGAAAAAATTGTTAAAAATTTCTCTGTTGAAGTTGTTCGATTATTTAAAAGTAATAAATTGGCTATTAAGCTTAGAAATTTTTATATTGATAGACAGGCTATTTCGATAAAAAGAGAAATTCAATATAATGATTCCGATAAAATAAAAGAAGAAGATTGTCAGCAATTTTTAAAATTACTTCAATCTGATTTTTGGGGGGATGTTAGTGATGGAAAAAAAGATCATTTTGATCCTTATTGGAATGGTAAAAATGCAATTAATTGTATTAAAGAAAAATTTCCCGATTTGTCCCAAGAGGTTTTAGCTACTTGGCCAAAGCTTTTTAGTAAAAAAAATTTTTCTTTTCATGATAATGCTATTTGGCAGCAGGATTTAAATACTGAAATGAATAAAAGAATTAGGGGTGCTCAAGAAAATGATGAAAAAATAGATTTGTCTGATAATGACTTTTTGGCTTTAAATCTTTTAAAACTCGAAAAGAAGTCTATTGGAGGAATGGAGGGGGAGGATTTGGCTAATTCCGTATTAGATAAACTTGATTCTATTATTGAAAAATATCCAACAATTAAAAATCTTCCAAATGAAATTTTTGAAGTTATTATTGAGGCTGCTAACGGATATCCTGAAAAGATAATGTTCAATAAAAAGCGTCAACAGTTTTTGTTTGATATTTGGTTTAAATTTCTAGGAAAACAAGATTATCTTCGCTCTAGCTTGCTCGAATTAGCCCCTATTTTTATGGATTGTTTTAATAATTGTTCTGAGGATGAGCGATCTCAAATAGAAAAAAATATTTTTCAACGTTGGAATAATTATAGTTCTAAATCTAGTTTTAGATGGCTGATAAATGTATTACCGTCAGCCGAGAAGGATATAAAAAATCCTGAAAAATATACAAAAAAGGCTAAGGCTCAAATTGATGATATTGAATATTGGACAGAATTTGAATTTAAACAGAAAACTTTAAAAAATGGGAATTCATTTGAAGAAAAAAAAGATTTATTAACAAAAATGACTCAAAGACTCGAAAAAGGTGACAATATTGTCTTCTTGTCATATTTGATAATGAATCATCCTCACAAGAATCAGGAAATAAATGAAGAAGACTTGGCTGAAATTTTGGATAATATGTTTGAAAATAATAAAAAAAGCTTTGATATTAATAATTTAAAAGTTCTCACAATTTTAATGAATTTATACAATTGGCCAGATTCATTAAAACAAAAGGTTTTTTCTTCTAATAATGTTGATCGTCATTATTTAAAAGAGATTTTTTCTGAGAATCAGGAAAAAACTTTTTGGATTAAAGAAGAGCCATTATTATACAAACAACTAGAATTAGATTTTTACAAAAGAGCTGAGCGCAATGATTTGAGGCATTATTTTTATGATGTTTTAGATGGAAGAATTCAATCTGATAATTTTGATGTTTTAATAAAATCTTATGCTAGTGAAGAAAAGGTTTTTAATTCCGAAGAAATTTTAGATTTGTTTGCTAAGCGTCAGGTTGACAGAGCTTATCTACCTTTATTTATTAGAAGAATTGATCCATCTACCTTTTCCGAAAATCTTCAAGTAGCAGTTGAAAATGGCGTTATCACTTCGCAAGATAGAATTGATTTTTTGGAATCACTTGTTTCTTTTGGAGATGCTTTCCGCCTAACCCCAATCTTTAAAGAATTGTCTCAAAAGGGGCTATTTGAAAATGAGAACAAAAGAAAAGAAATAATAAAAAATTTTTCTAATAATGTCTTGAATACTTTAGGAGAAGCTGATCTTAATTCTGCTGGTAATATTGCATATTCTTTATTTGATGAAATAAATAATTTTGACCGAATGTTGAAACCTGAAGAGGGGACAATATTTTTAAAAAATATTTACGATGGTTTACCAAATTTATCTAGCTCCATAGGTTCTACTGCATTATTTTCTCGTAATTTGACCACAATGATAGAGCGTATTTATCCAAACCAAGATGATCAAAAAAAATATTTAAAAACCATGTTAGACAGAATAATAAGTGACAATAATTTGGATTATTCCTACACTCTTTTTATTAATTCCTATTTTTCAAATACTAATGCATCATTTCTTTCTAACATACTAGAAAAAGATTATCTTAATAAAATAGATGAGAAGATGCTTAATGCCAGAATTAATGTTAATACTAGCCTCTTAATGCATCATTTTAGTCTAATGAAATCAGGGCAGAGAGATTTGTTTATAAAAAATATTGAGGAAAAATTTAGTGTTATAAAAGCAGAGCAACATAATGAATTAAGTTCAGTTATAGGGAAGGTGATTAATTTAGATTTTTTTGAAAAAAATAAAGAAATTAGTTTAATTATTTATAAAAAAATATTTACTGACACTGTCACTTCTTCGAAATATATTAATTCATTGCTAAAAAAAGAAATATTATCTAATAACAAAGAAATTTTTGATGTTCTCTTAAAAAATATAGATCGTTGGCCAGAGATAAGAGGAGAATTTATTTTGGATATGATGAAATCAGATGATGAACCTGGCAAATCAAAAATATCCTATGATGAAGTTAAGAAAATAAGTTCTAACACTATAACCAACAATGGTCTATCCCCATTTTTTTGGGAAGAATATTTATTATCAGACAAGGAGAATCCAGCTTTTTTCTTAGATGAAGAATTATTCAGCATTGGTATTAAAAAAATTGATAAGACTATTCGTTATTCCAATGAATCTCAGGTGATTGACTTTTTAATATCTCTAGAATCAGATAAATTTAAAATAAATGAAAATGATAAAGTAGAAATGATTGGTAAAATTGTAAAGGTAAAACCGCAGTCCGAAATGTTAAAAGAGCTTTATAATTATGATAAAAAAATACTAGAGAAAGTTTTGGAAAATAATTTGTCTTCTGATTTTGCAAATTTAATGAATATTTATGACTCTAGAATAGCTTTATCTAATAATATTAATAATAAGATAATTGATTACATCAGCAATGAAGATAATGTTCGATATTATTTAGAAAAAACTTGTAATTATTTTAAGGCTCTTAATAATACAGAGGCTTTGCAAACGATAAAACAGAAAGCTTATAGCCTAAACCCAAAAAATATTGAATATATCAAGAAAGTTTTCTTAAAATTAGATCTTCTGGATGTGCAAGAGTCTAAACAATTATATAAAGAGATAACAGATTCTTCTAAAAACATTAGAGAGCAAATTATTGGTTCTATAGAAATAATTGGATCAATGCTTAGCAATCCCGAAAATACCGAAAGAATAAAAGATTTTCTAGACAGTCCTAAATCAGAGGATGTTGAAAATTTAAAAGAGATTTCTTCTTTTATCGAAAAATATAATAAAGAAAACAAGGGGAGAAGTATTGTCACAATGCTTTTTGCCAGAGAATATTTACCAGATAGATCTTTAGAAAAAGTTTTAGAAAAGGTTTCTGGTTATTTAAAGAAATATGAAAAAGTATTAGAAAAATATTCCTATAAAAATACTCCAGAAGGTATTAAAGCTTCTATTGGAATGGAATATGAAATTACCTCCTCAACAGCTGAGGGATACAAAAAATTAACTGAACAAGATTTAAAGCAGGATATTGCTAAATTAAGTGAAGCGGCTAGAATTGGTTCAGGAAAAGACGCTGTTCATGAAATAGCTACTCGACCAACCGATAATCCATATTTAATGCTTTTAGAAATGAAGCTACTTCATGATATTGAGTATATTGATCTTAATTTTGACAGATCTCCGGAATACCAAAAAGGAGCTCGTGGTTTTCACCTGACTATTGGAGGGGAAAAGGGTTTGGAAGTTGAACAGAATACTCAATTTTTGCAGAATATTCTAATAGCCTCTTCTTGGGGTGGAATTCAATCAGGTGAAACTGGACATCGGGTTAACGGTGGTCGAGGCGTATCTTTAAGAAATAGAGGGGCTGGAGATAGTAATAATATTCCTTTTTTTGGCGAGAAAACTAAATCAGTGGAATTAAGATCTTTATCCATAGACAAAGAAGAGACCCTGCAAAGAGCCATTACTACTGCTTTTAATGGAGCTATAGCTATTCAGGCTTTTAAAAAATGTTTTAAAGATGTTCCTACTAAGATTTTAGAATCATTAGATAGTTCTAGTGGTCAAAAAGAAATTGAAAAGCAATTAGAAATTTCTGAGGAAAATGATAAGACTAAATTAATCGCTAAATCTTGGTTATTTTTATTACAGGATGTTGACAAGATTATTAAAAAACATAATAATTCTTTTTTGGAAAGAGAAACTTTTGGATATTTAGATGAATATGGTATTTGGATAGATAGTCGAGACTTTGGTGGTGAATATAATAAAAAGCGTTTTGAAGCTATAGTAGAGAATTTGGATAAGACAGTTAGTCTAGAGGAATATGTTAATACAACTAGTATTGATAGATTGGAATTATTTAAAGAATTCAATATTGGATTTTCTGATAAACTTACTAAAATAAATAATTTATATCTAAAACCAGGCACTAGCGCAGTTGATGAAGAAGGTAACTCCTCCATGATATTTAAAGGTGATCATATTAATGCTATTTCAGCCCTAGAGACAACTAAACTAGACGGAGGAGAGCTAGAATCATATGATAAAGAGTTTTTGAGGAGTAACGTTTTTGATATGTCAGGAGAGAGAAGAAAGGGATATTATTGTTTGCAGGGAGGTAGTCAGGAGATGTTGACTCATGCTGTTCAAAGAGCTTTAATGAAGTTTAATTTAGAAATAGAAGAGTTAGTAAATTAATTTTAATAAAAAGTAGTTCTTTAAAAATTTAAATAAGATATTATGAAAAAAATGTTATTCTGTTTATTTTGTTTTTTTTATTTTTCTTCTTCTGGCCAGGAGCTGATAATTAGTGTTGATTATAACGCTAGTCTTGATGATATGGTTATAAAAGGAGGATATGTTGAAGTTGATAGGAGTATCAATGAAAAAAAATTTCCTAAAGATTCTGTTGTTTTGGATAGTTCTTGTTATGTCTGTGATATTTTTGTAAAGATATTTTATTTTTCAGATAATTTTTCTACAATAAATATCATTGAAGCAATGGAAGATGCGGGTTACCGTCCCGCCTCTCTATTAGAGCTTTTATTTTTTGGCGAAGCTTATCCTAATCTTCAAAAAACTTTCCCGATTGTGGCTCTGGGATCAGTTGATAAAAATCAAAAAGTAGCCATGCTGGACTTCATAACTTTTGGTAGAATTTTGACTTCAATTAAATATGATCATAAATGGGTTAACCAAAGTTTTTTGGCAGTAAAAATAAGAGAAGAAGAAGAGATTTAAAAATTATTAAAAGAAAAAAGTATTTACCCGAGCTAAAAGCCCGGGTTTTTTATAGTCATTTTGAAGTCTTGCCAGATTTACTTTTTTATGTTAGTATCTCAATACAATTATTAAAAGATTCGCCTCTCTCGCATTTATAAAAGTGATCGCTAGAAGTTGGATCACTTATTTTTTTATGTTAAAAACAAATAATCAAGAGCATTTTGCTTTTAAAAACCTAGGAATTAGTCCTGCCATTTTATCAATTTTAAAAAAAATGGGACTAGAAACTCCTACCCCAATTCAATCTAAATCAATTCCAGTAGCTATATCCGGACAGGATTTATTTGGTGTAGCCCAAACCGGAACTGGTAAAACCTTTGCTTTTGGGATACCCACAATTCAAAGATTGAAAGAAAAAGGAGGACGAGCTTTAGTTATGTTGCCAACTAGAGAATTAGCTAATCAAGTTGAGGAAAATTTAAAAAAATTAGGACAAGGATTAGGGCTAAGAACTATTTCTATTATTGGTGGCGAGGCTTTTAATAAGCAATTATTTGGACTAAGAAGAAGTCCTCATATTATTGTGGCTACTCCTGGCAGACTATTAGATCATGTTAAGCGAAGAACTATTAAATTAGATGATATTTCAGTTTTAATTTTAGATGAAGCTGATATGATGTTTGATATGGGTTTTGCTCCACAAATTGAAGAAATAATAAAATTAACCCCTAAAAGTCGTCAGACTTTATTATTTTCCGCTACTATGCCAGCGGCTATTATAAAATTAGCTGAGAAATATTTGAAATCACCTCTTCAAATTCAAGTGGCTCCAACTGGGACCACGGCCGAATTAATAGATCAGGAAATTTATTTAATAAAATCAGAGGATAAGCTTAATACTCTAGAAAAAATTTTAAATGATTATAAAAACTTAGTTTTAATTTTTGTTAGAACTAGGCATGGTGTTAGCAATTTAACAGAAAAATTAAATCTTAGAGGTCATCAGGTTAGCGAAATTCATTCCAATCTATCATTTAATCAGAGAAAAACTTCTTTGGCTAATTTTAAAAATGGAATAAAAAGAATTTTAGTAGCGACTGATGTAGCTGCTCGAGGCTTGGATATAAATGATATTCAATTAGTGGTTAATTATGATCTACCAGATAATTCTGATGATTACGTTCATCGTATTGGAAGAACAGCGCGAGCTGGCAAGGGTGGTAAGGCCATCTCTTTTTCATTGCCTCATCAAAGAAGAGATATTCAAAAGATAGAAAGATTAATCAAAAAAAATTTACCAATAATTAAAATAGGTTTTAATCGGGGTGAAATGGAAAAAAATGTTTATATTAATTCTCCAAAAAAATCCCAGGCAAGTCGTCAAAATAAAAATCAAAATAGAAAATTTATTAATACTAGGAGAGGAGGAAGAAGCAGTCAAAAAAGTAAAAATAGAAATAACTCCAGCCGTTTTAAAAGATAGTTTTCTTGACAAAAAGATTTATTGAGGTTATATTTTTTTATATAGTTCTTTAATATTAATTTAAATTTTTAAATCATGGCTAGTTTTGATAAGACCATTCTTTCTTCTATTGTAAAAATGAAAAAAGAAGAAATTGAGGTTGTCGGTAAATTATTAAAAAAAACTACTATTCATGGTAGTTATTTCAAAATAATTGATGCCTGGAAAAAACGTTGTGACGAATTAAAGGTTTCGGTGGGGGATATTCCTGAAATATTAGAAAAGAAAAGAAGGCAAGAGGTTCGTGGCAGGTCTTTTTATCGAAGAAAAAGCTTCCGTTTATCTGATTTTTATTATTTTGATGATTATAATTAAATTAGAAATTTTTTTATTAGCTCAGCACAAGTCTGAGCTTTTTTATTTTTTTAAATTAATGTTATAATTATCTTAGCTTTTATTTATTAATATTCTAAATTAATGAACAAAAAATTGAAAATAGCTATAGTTTCTAAGCTTTGGGAAGAAACTTCGCCCCATTCCAGGGGTGGAACAGGATCTTCTATTGGATTTTTGGTTAATGGTCTAGTAGAGAGAGGTCATCAGATAACCTTATTTGCTTCTGGAAATTCTAAAACTAAAGCTCAAAAATTGATATCAGTAAAATCAGAACATTATCAAGGAGATTATTCTGAAGTGCACGAATATAATAATATTGCCCAAGCCTTTAAAAGGGCTGATAATTTTGACATTATTCATTGTGCAGTGGAGCATAAAAGTTTAATTTTTGCTGAATTGGTAAAAACTCCTTCACTTCATTCCGTTAGATATGGTGAATTTTTTAAACAAGAAAAAGATTTATTTAAGGAGTATAGAAATTTAAATTATGTAGGAATTTCTAAATCTTTAAAAAGAATATTACCTTTCATTAATTGGAGAGATTTTATATATAATGGCATTGATTATCAAGATTTTAAACAATCCAAAAAAGGGGGAGATTATTTATTATTTTTAGCTCGAGTTTCTCCTCAAAAGGGAATAGACATTGCTATTAAGGTGGCTAAAAAATTAAAAATGAAACTGATAATTGCCGGAAAAATATCTTTGACTGATAAGGCCTTTTTAGAAAAAGAGTTTTATCCTTATGTTGATGGAAAACAGATTATTTATTTAGGCGAGGTTTTAGGTGAAAAAAAGAAAAAATTATTAAGTCAGGCATATTGCTTGATTCAACCTAATCGAGTAGTAGAAGCTTTTGGTAACAGTATTTTAGAGGCTATGGCCTCAGCTACTCCTGTTGTTGTTTATAACCAGGGGGCTTTTAAAGAATTAATAATTAATGGGAAAAATGGTTATGTGGTGGATAGTTTTGAAGACTTAGTAAAGGCTGTTAAAAATATTAAAAATATTAATAAAGAAGATTGTTTGCAGAGAGTAAAAGACTTTTTTTCTTTAGAAAAAATGGTGTCTTCTTACGAAAGTCTTTATTATAAGATAATAAAAGAATCTAAAAATAAAAAGCTAAGATAAAAAAATGAATAAGTTCACTTACATTTTGGAAAATCAAAAAACCCAAAATGTATGCAAATA
>CAZMNE010000024.1:0-9982 GCA_964567645.1 uncultured Gammaproteobacteria bacterium | reverse complement strand
AATAAAAAAGACAGGTTTTCCTGCCTTATTTTTAATCTTTTCTTTTAAACCAGCCTGAATTTTTTTTGCTTTTTTGAATATCACTAGAAATAGTGTCAACCAAGGCAGGAACAGAATCAACTACAATAATAATTTCCTCAGCCTCCTTTAATTCTCTTAATTTAGCAGCCTCATCTAAATCCAATTTCCAATTTAAGAGCTCTAGAGTCTTTCCGCCCCAATATTCGTTTAACTGTTTTTGTTCTGTTTGCCACTGAACCAAGGAATTAATTTTAAAATTCAAAGAACTTATTTCTTTATTCAGAAGATAAAGAGAATCTCTTAATAACTGAACCTCTGAAGTATTTGAAATCAATATTTGGTCCAAAGAATCTAATCGATCCTCCCCCTCCTTAACATTAGAGCTTACTTCTTCAATATTGTCAGAGACTTTATTAAACTCTTCTATCATTAAAGTATTAGATGTCTCTAAAGACTCATCAAGGGTCTCTAAAGACTTATCAAGCCTACCTCCTAAATAAATAAACAGAAACAAAAACAAACCAACAAACAAAAAAGAGAATAAAATATAATAAATAATTTTTCTCTTGTTAGATTTTCTAACATTTTCAACATTTTCCGACATATTACAAAATTTAAATTAATACTATTTTTTAAAGGACTATTTAGTAACAAAAAACTTTATCATTCCTTTTTACAAATGTCAAGAGGTGTGCCTTGACACTTTTTTATAAAAATGATATAATAATAAAATGTTATGGAGGCTATTAAAAGCCTTTTTGAACTTTAAAAATTGAATATTAACCAAAAACATATATGTTATGAAAGAATTTCAAGTAATCGAAGGAATTAGAAACCATCAAGATGAACTAATTGGAGTAATTATTGAAGGAGGAAAAAAACTGATGATTTCCGAATGGGAACATCAAACCTTGGCCTCTTTTAAAAATGTAATTTTTAGAGTCCCTGAAAAAGGACCTTTTTCTAAATTTATAAAAAAACCCATTAGCTTAAAAAGAACCGGAGAAATTATCCAGATTCCAAGTTATTGGAGATTCGGTCTAAAGGTCGGAAAAACACTAGTGACCAGAACCTTCAAGTTTGTAGGGGATAAACACAACGAGTTTTTAACCAGATCTCGCATGCCATTTGGGTGCGAGACTATAGGAGATATAGAAATCTGCCTAGCTTACAAAAAAAGAACCCTGGAGACAAGGATTATCATCAATTACCTGCTAAATGTTGATAATAGCAAAAAAGAAGTTGAGCATTCCATTAAGATTGGTGGGAAAGTCTCTGCTAAAACAATACAGGAATTTGAAATCCCCGGCACCTCCGAAAAAATTCTTATTAATAGAATATAAATTCTGTTAATAAAAAACCGCCAGACATAAGTTTGACGGTTTTTTTATTTTTAGAATCTTTAGGAAAGTTTATTTTTGAAATATTCAATCAATTTATCCAAAGAAATTCTCTCCTGTTCCATAGTGTCTCGATGACGCAAAGTAACATCATTATTTTCCAAGCTATCAAAGTCAATTGTCAAACAATACGGAGTCCCAATTTCATCTTGACGACGATATCTTTTACCAATATTGCCATTATCATCAAATTCACAGCGCCAATTAATTTTTAAAACATCGAAAACTTCTTTAGCTTTTTTTACTAATTCTGGCTTATTTTTTAATAATGGAAAAATGGCTATTTTAATAGGAGCTAATTTCGGATTTAATTTCAAAACCACTCGACTATCCTCGCCAATATTTTCTTCTTGATAAGCATCACATAAAACTGCTAAAAATGTTCGCCCTACTCCGGCAGAAGTCTCCACTACATTAGGTATATATTTTTCATTAGTATAAGGATCTAAATAACTTAAATCTTGACCAGAATGTTTGCTGTGCTGAGTTAAGTCATAATCACCCCGAGCATGAATCCCTTCTAATTCTTTAAAGCCAAAAGGAAAATTATATTCAATATCATAAGCCTCTTTGGCATAAAAAACTAAATTTTCATGTTGATGCCATTTTAAATTTTCTGGTCTAATACCTAAATCTAAATAAAACTGATAACGAATTTCTTTCCAATCATTATAATATTTATCTGAATCTTCTGGTTTTACAAAATACTGCATTTCCATTTGTTCGAACTCACGAGTTCGAAAAATAAATTGACGAGCAGTTATTTCATTTCTAAAAGCCTTTCCAATCTGAGCAATACCAAAAGGAATCTTTACTCTAGCAGAATCCAAAACATTCTTATAATTTACATAAATTCCCTGACAAGTCTCCCCTCTTAAATATGTAGGCTCCTTAGTAAAATCTCCAGTAAAATTACCTAGATTTGATTTTACTAATAAATTAAAATTCTTTCCTTCAGTAAAATCTTTAGAACCACATTTAGGACATTTAATTTTATCTTTATTATCAGAAAAAATCTTATTAATCTCTTCTTCGGTCATTTTTTCGTCAGCCATAATTCCATATTCCTCTAACAAACTATCCAAACGTAATCGACTATGACATTTTTTACATTCAGTTAAAGGATCGGAAAATCCCTTAACATGTCCAGAGGCCTCCCAAATTTTAGGACTCATAAAGATAGCTGAATCTAAACCAACCACATCATCTCGCCATTGAGTCATTGATTTCCACCAAAGATTTTTAATATTATTAGCCAACTCTACGCCGTAAGGGCCAAAATCATAAACAGCCGCAAAGCCTTCGTAAATTTCCGAGGATGGGAAAACAAAGCCTCTTCTCTTACAAAGAGAAACAATTTTATCCATTTTTTCTTGATTGTTATTCATAATATTTAAATTAAATTTCATCAATACTAGATATTCCTAGTAGCCCCAAAGCATTTTCAGCTACTTGAGAAATTGATTTTATAAATAATAGACGAGCTTTTTTAATTTCTTTATCAGATTGTAAAATATTTATATTTTGATAATACTCATTAAACATTTTAAATAATTCAAATAAATATTTGGCAATTTCACTAGGATCATGCTCTTCTTTAGATTTAATTATTATTTCTGGATATTTAGCTAGCTTCACAGATAAATCTTTCTCTAGCTTATTATCTAATAAATTAAAATTTATTTTAGAAAAGTTTTTAAATTTTCCCTTTTTTAAAATACTCTTAATTCTAACTAAGCCATATAATATGTAAAGAGCGTTAAACCCTTCAAATTTAACAGCTTCCTCAATATCAAAAGTGATAATTTTATTAGCTGAAACCTTTAGCATTTCAAATTTTAAAATCGCTACCGCTAATTTTTCACTATTATTTTTAATTTTTTTGTCATTCCAATCGGTATGACGTGCTCTGGTTTCTTCAACTAATTTATTAAAGACTTTTTGATATAAATCATCGAAAGAAATAGAATTACCAGAGCGAGATGACATCATGCCGTCTGGCAAAGTAATAAACTCATAAGGCAAATGAACAAAATTCTGCTTATAACCAGCCAAAGATAGGACTCTAAACAATTGCTTAAAATAAAGACTTTGCCTAACATCTACTACTATATAAGAATTTTTTAAATCTTTAAAATCACGGAATTTTTTTTCAGCCAAAGCTAAATCGGCTACTGGGTATAAAGCTGTTCCATCACTTCTAATTACTGGCAAAATTCCTAATCCATCTTCTTCTAAGTCCGCAATAATAGCCCCCTCACTTTTCTTAAAAATATTTTGATCCATAAAAGAATCAACCATTTCTAGTCCTTTATTAATAACCTGACTTTCAAAATATGTTTTTTTAAATTTAATATTTAATTTTTTGTAAATATTATTAAAATTTTGCAAGCTTATTTTCCTGGTCTTTTGCCAAACCTTATAATCCTCTCCCTGACGATTTTCTATCTCTGCCATGATATTTCCAACCTCTTGAGCAATTAAGGGATTTTCTTCTGTTTCCTTAACAGTATTGCTATAACACTTGCCTAAATTTTCAGAAAAATTTTTTTTATAACTCCAAATAGTTTTAGCTACATGAATACCAAAATCATTAATATAAGAAATAGGATAAGACTTAAAACCACTAGCCGAAAAAATATTGCAAATTGATTGTCCAAAAGTAATATTTCTTAAATGCCCAATATGAAAATCTTTATGAGTATTAACATTAGAAAACTCAAAAACAGTAATATCACCCTGTCCTAATTGATTTTGTCCATATTTATTTTTTTTATTAATTATTTCTGGTAAGATTTTTTCTATAAGATAAGACGACTTAATAAAAAAATTTAAATAACCACCAACAACCTCAGAGCTAATAATAATATTTTTTAATTTTTCACTTTTTGCAATATCCTCTTTAATGCCAAAGCCAATTTCTTCTGGAGAAATCTTTCTTATTTTTGACATCTTAAACAAAGGCAAGGAAAAATCTCCCATTTTATTATCAATCGGATAAATTACTTCGTTTTTATCAATTTTTAATTCTTCAGCAATAATTGTTTTAATTCTTTCCAAAATCATAATATATCTTTAAGATTTTAACTTTATTCTAACAAATTGTCTTTTACCTCTTTGAATAATTAGACCATCTTTAATATCAACATCCTCATTGACGTCACTAATAACAACTTCATTTACTCTTATGCCCCCTTGTTCGATTAAACGACGAGCCTCCCCCTTGCTACTGACCAATTTTGTTTCTACTAATAAATCAATAATTTTTTTATTATCTGAAGATAATATTATTTCTGGCATTTCTTCAGGTGTTTCTTTTTTTTGAAAGGTATTAATAAAATAATCCTTAGCTTCTTGAGCTAATTTTTCTCCATGAAATATTGTAACAATTTCATGAGCTAAACGCATTTTCACGTCCTTGGGATTTATTTTTCCACCAACTAAGTCTTTTTTTATTTTATTAATTTCCGATAATTCTAAGAAGGTGCAATCAGTAAATAATTGAGGAATATTTTCGTCTGGTTGGGCCATAATTTTACCATACATATCAATATTAGTAGAATCTAAAAATACTCCAGTTCCCAAGCTCTTAGACATCATTTTTTCTCCAGTTATTGGATTTTCTAATAAAGTAGTAATAAAAACAAATTTCTCTTTATTTTTATATTTTTTTAATAAAGTCCGGCCACATAAAGCATTAAATTTCTGGTCATTACCACACATCTCAATATCAACTTCCAAATGAACACTATCATACCCCTGCATTAAAGGATAAAAAAATTCATGAACATAGATAGGTTTTTCCTCCTTTAAACGTTTTTCAAACATATCTCTCTCTAGCATTCTTTGAACTGTAAAATTAGAAGCTAAATTAATAACATCTTCGAAAGTCATTTTAGCCAACCAATCATGATTATAGACAACTTCAACCGGGTTTTCCGGATCATCAAAGCTAATAATTGGAGATAATTGTTTTTTCCAATTTTTAGTATTAACCATGACCTGCTCTCTGGTTAACTGAACCCGAGCGGCTAATTTATCAGTCGGATCACCAATTCTGGCAGTAAAATCACCAAACAATAAAACGATTTTATGACCTAATTTTCTAAATTTTTCTAAAATTATATAATTGGTAGCATGTCCCAAATGTAGGGCTGTGCCGGTAGGATCTGCTCCTATATATATTTTTAATTGCCGTCCAGATAATAATTCTTTTTTTAATAATTCCTTGGAAGGCAAAACCTCTACCACGCTACGATTCAGCAATTCATCAATAATTTTAGGATCAGTAATGATTTTAGACATATTTTTATATATTTTAATATTATAGTTATCTTTCAGTATTTTATATTATTTATTCATTTTTGGCAAACAAACAATAAAACAAAAAAAAATTAATTTTCTTTTACAATTTTTTAAATTATGGTATAATTTAAACGTTAAATAAATTAATAAATAATAAAATTAATAACTCCAAAAAAATAATGGAGTTTAAAAACTATGCTATCATATCGAACTATTTTAAAACAAGCTTGGAAAATTTCTTGGAAAAATAAAATCCTATGGTTTTTTGGATTTTTTGCTTCCTTAATTAGTTTTTCAGCTGAATTTAAAGTCATTTCTAGATCATTAAATCAAGAGATGGGCTTACAAACTTTAAATAATATAAAATTATTTTTAAACACCGGGATTTTTTCTAGAGATTCTTGGGCAAACTTTATAGACTTATTAAAAAACGACCCTAAGTCCATCTTTTTCTTATTATTGGTCTTTATTTTAATAATTGGAATATCAATTTTCTTTGCCTGGCTATCAACCGTTTCTCAAATAGGAATAATTAATTCAGTAAAAAATATTGTTAATGAAAAAAAGAAAAAATTAACTATTAAAAATGCTATAAAAAATGGTAATAAAAAATTCTGGCCAGTGTTTTTAATGAACGTCATGATATCACTAGCAATTAATATTATTTATCTAATAATGAGTTTTCTTTTTGTCTTGGTTATTATTAAAAATCAAGCCACTGCCACTATTTTATACGGATTAGTCTTTATAATTTTTATAGCCCTATCATTATTTTTATCTTTTATCATTAAATATGGTATCGCCTATATAGTTATAGAAAAAGAAAAATTCTTTACCGCCATTAAACGTGGTTGGAAATTATTCTTTAACAATTGGCTAATCAGCGTAGAAATGGCTATTGTTTTATTCTTTATAAACATATTAGCAATTATTTTAATTTCATTTTTGTCATATATCGTTTTCTTCTTATTCTTTGGAATAGCTCTATCAACCACCTTAATTGCTTCTCCGGCTATAATATTCTGGACAATATTAATTATAGGAATATTAATTATTTTATCTATTATGGTATTGGGAAGCGCCATACTAAATACCTTCCAAATTAGTTCTTGGACTGACTTATTTATAAAAATAAAAGACGAAAAAAAAGAAGCCAAATTAGAAAGAATATTTAAGAAATAATTAAGTTTAATATGAGTGGATTTGATTCAATTTCTAGTTTGCTAAAAAAAACTGACGACGAAGAAAGTGCTTCTTCTAAATTAACTATCAGGCAACAGGAAATAAAAAATAAAGAAATAGAAAAACAAACCCAAGCAAAAGCTCAGGCCGCGGGAATTCCTTATATTGATTTATTTGGTTTCCCAATCAGCCCTGAAGCTTTGGTTTTAATTCCAGAAGAAGAAGCTATCTCTAATAAATTGGTTTGTTTTTTTTATGACGGAGAAAATGTTCGCTTTGCCACTACCAATCCAGAAAGCTCTAATATTTCAAAAATTATTGAATCAATTAATAAAGAATATTTTACCAAAAGTAGTCTTTATCTTATATCACAAAACAGCCTTAAACACGCTCTGGATGTTTATAAAACAATCCCTAAAACAAAAAAAATTATTAAAGGAGTAGAAATAACTGAAGAAGAGCTAGAAAAATTTAAAGAGGCCATTACTGATTACAAAAGTTTAAACCAAAAAATAAATGAAGTTAGTATTTCTGAAGTAGTAACCTTAATATTAGCTACAGCCTTAAAAACTGGGGCTAGTGATATTCATATTGAGGCTGAAAATAAAGATATTGTGGTGAGACTTAGAATTGATGGAGTTTTACAGGAAGCTGCTACTATCGAAAAAGATAAATGGAAAAAAATAATATCTCGCATGAAAATATTAGCGGGAGTAAAAATAAATATTGAAGACAAACCACAAGACGGAAGGTATTCTATATTTTTATCAAATGAACGAGTCGATGTTCGCTCTTCCTTTTTACCAACTTCTTACGGAGAGAGCGTAGTAATGCGTCTTTTAAAATCTAGTTCTATTGGCCTATCCTTTGATAATCTAGGACTAAGGCCGCAGGCTTATGAAATTTTAAAAAAAGAAATAGAAAAACCTAATGGATTAGTACTAACAACAGGACCAACTGGTAGCGGAAAAACAACTACTCTTTACGCCATCTTAAGCAAGCTTAATCAACCGGGAACAAAAATAATTACTCTAGAGGACCCTATTGAATATCAATTAAATGGAATTAGCCAAAGTCAAGTAGAAGCTAAAAAGGGTTACACCTTTGCTTCAGGACTCCGATCTATTCTTCGTCAAGATCCAAATATTGTTATGGTTGGAGAAATTAGAGACTTAGAAACTGCTGAAATAGCTATTCAGGCTAGTTTAACTGGGCACCTAGTGTTATCAACCCTACACACCAATGATGCTTCTGGCGTTATTCCTCGATTAATTGATATGGGAATCAAACCATATTTCTTAGTTCCCTCAATTAATGCTGTTATCGGGCAAAGACTTCTTCGAAAAGTCTGTCCTCACTGTAAACAAGTACACGAATTAACTGAGGACGAAGAACTTTTAGTAAGAAAGATTCTAGCGGTAATATCTCCTAAGTCTGGTTTAAAAATTCCTACTGTTTTACCAACTATATATAAGGCTGGTCCTGGTTGCGAAAAATGCGCTGGAATTGGATACAAAGGAAGACTCGGTATTTATGAAATATTTACTATGGATGAAAAAATAAAACAATTAACCGTTGACAATGCCCCTTCTTTTAAAATACTGCAACAGGCCATTGAAAATGGCATGATTACCATGCTACAAGATGGAGTTTTAAAATCACTAGAAGGTCAAACTAGTCTAGAAGAAGTTTATCGCGTTATTGGAAATTTTGATTATGTCGACGAATTATATAATGTAGCCATATCTCAAACTATTAGCCAAGGAATTAAAATAAAAGATGAAATTCTAGAAAAAGCTAAAAATATGATAAACAATAAAGATCTAGTAATGGAGACTATTGAGAAAATTCCCACCAATGAGATCATCTTATTATTATTATCTTTAGCCATAGAATCAAATGCCGGAGATTTGCATATAGAACCAACAGAAAAAAATGTTAAAATTAGATTCCGAATTGACGGAGTTTTGCACGATATGTTTGATTTGTCTAAAGATAATTTTCTGCCACTCTTAGGAGAAATTAAATTATTGGCTGGCTTTAAAACTAATGTCAAAAAGGCTACCATGGATGGCAGATTTTCTATTTCATTAGCTGATAAAAAAATGGATTGTCGTGTTTCTATTATCTCTGGTGGATTTGGAGAAACGGTAGTTATTAGACTTTTGTCTGGAGGTGCCGGAGCTTTAGATTTAGAAAAATTAGGACTTTCTCAATATTCACTGCCAATATTAAAAAATTCTATTCAAAAAACTAAAGGAATAATTTTAACAACTGGTCCAACTGGTAGCGGTAAAACTACTACCCTGTACAGCATTCTTAAAACATTAAACACCTCGGATATAAAAATCATCACCGTTGAAGATCCCATCGAATATCAAATGGAAGGAATTATTCAAACTCAAATAGATACAGCTGGCGGCTATACTTTTGCTTCCGCTATGAGATCGTTGCTTAGACAAAATCCCAATATCATGATGATTGGAGAAATTCGTGATAGCGAAACTGCTAAAACAGCCATGGAAGCTTCTTTAACTGGGCATTTAGTATTATCAACTGTTCACGCCAATAGTGCTGCTGGGGCTATCTCTCGTTTTATCGGATTAGGGGTAGAAAAATCTATGCTAGCTAATGCTATCGAGTGCACTATTGGCCAAAGACTAGTTAGAAAAATATGTCCGCATTGTCAAAAAGAAGAAGTTCAATTAGCTCCTGAAGCCCTAGAAGAAATAAAAAGAGTTTTAGGCCAGATAAAGAATAAAGATTTTGTCATGCCGACTGAATTTAAATTCTATAAAGGTAAGGGTTGTGAAAAATGTAATGGCATTGGATATAAAGGAAGATTAGGACTATATGAAATTATGTCCATAACTCCAGAAAACCAGAAAATAATATTTGAACAAAACCTAAGTGATAAAGAAATAGAAAAATTAGCCGTAAACGATGGCATGATTACCATGGTTCAGGATGGAATCTTAAAAGCCCTAGCTGGACTTACCACCATCGAAGAAGTTATTAAAACAACTAAATAAAATTAATAAAAATAAAATGTTAGACAAAAAATTTATCAGTAG
>CAZMNE010000023.1:0-10056 GCA_964567645.1 uncultured Gammaproteobacteria bacterium | reverse complement strand
TAAATCAGTTCAATAATCCACTAAATATTTTTAGTAATAGATTTTAAATCATTTATTTAATTTTTCTTTTTAGTCAAATTGAATAAAGAGTAGAGTGATTATTAAAAACAGCCGGTAACCGCAATGACAATGGTGATTTCAATAATCTCGAAGACAACGCCAACTTCTGGTCATCCTCTGAGAGTAATCCTGGTAATTCTTGGAACCGTAACTTGAAATCAGGCAATTCCGAAGTCAATCGTAACAATGACAATCAGACTAATGGTTATTCGGTTCGTTGCTTGAGCCCTGATTATTAAAACGAACATTATATAATGTTCGTTTTTAATTATTTAGAAAATAATTTTAATAAAATGGATCAACTTTTAATAGATTTGTTTTTAGCTTATTTTAATACTAGAAAAAATAAAAGAAACACCGTAAGCGCTTTGGAGTTTGAATTAAATTATGAAAAAGAAATTTTTAAATTATATCAAGAATTAAAAGATGGAAGTTATGAAATTAGCAAAAGTTCGGCTTTTATAATTTTTGATCCGGTTCAAAGGGAGATTATAGCGTCTTCTTTTCGTGATAGAGTTATTCATCATTTAATCTTTAATTATATTAACTCTATTTTTGAGCCTACCTTTATTTATGATAGTTATAGTTGTCGAAAAAACAAAGGAACTCACTTTGGTATAAAGAGGGTCAGTAAATTTATTAAATCCTGTTCTAATAATTATCAAAATAATTGTTACGTTTTAAAATTAGATTTATCGGGCTATTTTATGAATATTAATCATAATATTTTATATAAAAAGATAGAAAAAAAGATATTAGAGAATAAAAATATTTGTAATTTTGATTATCAATTAATTTTAAAATTAATTAAAAAAATAATTTTTAATAATTATGCTAAAAATTGCCTTATTAAAGGAAGTTTTAAAAATTGGCAAGGATTACCTAAAAACAAGAGCCTATTTTTTGCTAAAAAAAATTGCGGACTACCAATTGGAAATCTAACCTCCCAATTATTTAGCAATATCTATTTAAATGATCTCGATCACTTTATTAAAAGAAAATTAAAAATTAAATATTATGGTCGCTATGTTGATGATCTCATAATTATTCATAAAGATAAAAATTATTTAAAGAATTTAAAGATAATTATTGAAAAATATTTAAAAAATAATCTAAATTTAAAGCTTAATTACAAGAAAAATTATTTACAAAATTATTATAAGGGATTTAAATTTTTAGGGGTTATTATTAAGCCTTATAGAATTTATATAAGTAATCGGATTAAGCATAATTTTTATATTAAAATTGGAAAAATAAATAATATAATTAAAAATAATGAGATAAATGTGAAAAGTAAAGCAATTTTATCAGTTATTAATTCCTATTTAGGAATAATAAAACACTATAATACCTATAATTTAAGAAAGAAAATACTAACTAAAATATTTTGTAAGAGTCTTTTTAATAGTTATAGGGTTAATAATAGCAATTATTATAAGGTTATAATTTCTGATTATTGCTAATATTTTGTTTTTTTAGTATAATGTTTAATATAAATAAATAATGGTTTTATTATGAAAAACGATATTATCGTTGGTCTTGATATCGGCTCTAGCAAAATCAAATTGATTATTGCTCAGAAAAAATCAGAATATAACGAAGAAAAACTTCATGTTATTGGGGCTGTCTCTTGTCCTAGTGCTGGCGTGGGTAAAAATGGGACTATTAATAGCATTGAAGACGCTGTCTCTTCTTTGTCAGCCTGCTTAGAAAAGGCTGAAAGGTTAGTTGGTGTTCCAATTAGCTCTGTTTGGTTAGGATTTAATCATTCTAAGATTCAATACGAAAGGGTGAAAGGAGTGGCCATTATTAGCAAAAATGATGGAGAAATTGATCAGGATGATATTGAAAGAGCTATCGATTCAGCTAAGTCTTTTCCAGTACCAAATAATTATGAAATATTTAAAACTATTCCAGTAAAATATAATATTGATAATAATGAAGATGTTAAAGATCCTATCGGTATGAGAGGAATTAGATTAGAGGTAGAAGTTTTAGTGGCCCTAGTTTTAAGTAGTCAGATGAATAATTTAATTAAAATAGTTCAAAGAGTTGGTTTGGATATTGAAGATGTTTTAATGCCAACTGTCAATATGGCTGAATTATTTTTAACCAGCAAAGAAGTTGAGCTGGGTGTGGCTGTTGTTGACATTGGATCAACCACTACTTCCTTGGCTGTTTATGAAGATGGAGTTTTATTGCATTTTAATACTTTACCAATTGGTTCAGAATATATAACGGCTGATATTGCTCTAGGATTAAAGTGTCCGATAACCTTGGCCGAAAAAATAAAATTAGAATTTGGTGAATCTGATTCTTCTGATGTTTCTGACAATGAAGATATTGATATTTCCCATTTATTAAAAGAAGAAAAAATTGATGACGAAAGCAGTGTTGTTTCTAAAAAATATCTAATAGATATTATTGAAGCTAGAGTAGAAGAAATTTTTGGTTTAATTGACGATGAACTTAAAAAAATAAATCGTTCTAAAATTTTGCCAGTTGGAGTTTTTTTAAGCGGAGGTGGGTGTTTGTTAAAAAATATATCTAAAACTGCTAAAAAGACCTTATCTTTGCCAGTGGCCTTTTTAGAGCCTAGCAATGTTAGAGTTGATGTTGATAAAGCAGCTCGACCAGATTATTTAGTGGCTTTGAGCTTAGTGGTTCGAGGAGCTTATTCTAATTATGAATATAAAGGGGCGATGATAAAAGATGGCCTTAAAAATGCCTTCGGAAAAGTAAATAATTTTTTTAAGAAAATTATACCAAGATAATAATAAATTTATATAAATAATAAAAATATGCCTGAAATAAAACCAAACATTGAAACTTCAGCTAAAATTAAAGTTGTTGGTGTCGGCGGTGGCGGCGGAAATGCTGTTAATAGAATGATAGAGTCTGGTATTAGGGGGGTTGAGTTTATTGCTATCAATACTGACATCCAAGCTTTACAAAACAATCGAGCTAGTTATAAATTAAATATTGGAAAAGCTATCACTAGGGGTTTGGGAGCTGGTATGGATCCAGAAATTGGCAGAAAAGCAGCTGAGGAGTCTCAAAATGAAATTAGAGAATTATTAAAAGGGGCCGATATGATTTTTATTGCCTGCGGCCTAGGTGGTGGAACTGGAACTGGAGCTTCTCCGGTTATTGCCGAAATAGCTAAAGACCTAGGAGCCCTGACTATAGCTGTAGTTACTAAACCTTTCTTTTTTGAGGGTGGTATCAGACAAAAAGTGGCTGATGAAGGTTATAGTAATTTAGCCGAAAAAGTTGATACTATTATCACGGTTTCTAATGAAAAATTATTGGAAATTATTGACAAGAGAACTACTTTTATTGATTCTTTTAAAATGGCTGATAATGTTTTGCGTCAAGGCGTTCAGGGTATTTCCGAGATTATAACTGTGCCTGGAATTATAAACGCTGATTTTGCCGATGTTAAGACTATTATGTCAGGAACTGGGACTGCTTTGATGGGGGTTGGCCAAGCTGCTGGAGAAAATAAAGCAGTTGAGGCTGTTAAAGCTGCTATTAATTCAGTGCTTTTAGAGACATCTATTAACGGAGCTAAGGGCATTGTCTTTACTATTACTGGAGGAAATGATTTAAGTATGTCAGATGTTAGCGACGCCGCCAAGATGATCAATTCTTTAGCTGATAAAGATGCTAGAATAATTTTTGGAGCAGTAATTGATGAAAACTTAGGAGACGAAATAAAAATCACTATAGTAGCTACTGGCTTTAACGATAAAGGCCAAAAATCAGTTACAAAGAAAGAAGTAGAAAAAAAGATTGATAGTGATTATTTTGGTTTTGCTAAAAAAGAATATAATATGATGGACGTTGACAGCAAAGATCAATTAGATAAAAAAGAAGATAAAGATAATAAAAAATCAATTTTTAATTTTAATTCTAAAAATGTTTTTAGCAAAGAAAAAATCAATAAATCTTTAAATGATTCTAATGATGATTTAGATATTCCAGCCTTTTTAAGGAATAAAGTTAAAACAGATAAAAATCAAGAAGAAAAAGATGATTTAGATGTTCCAGCTTTTTTAAGAAATAAGATTAAAAAATAAATTAAAATCAGATAAGTTATTCTACTATTTAGCACTCTTGACACAAGAGTGCTAATTTTATATAATCTAATTGCTATTAATTAATTTTTTAGATTAGATGGAAATTAGTGAACGAAAAGAGTCGATTTTATTGACTTTAATTAAAGAGTATATTAAAACAGCTCAACCAATTAGCTCTGGTTTTTTGGTAAAAAAATATAAATTAGGAATTTCTTCGGCTACAGCCAGAAATGAAATGGCTGACTTAGAAGACCTTGGTTATATTTTTCAGCCTCATACTTCAGCTGGTCGCATTCCAACAGCCAAGGCTTATCAATTTTATGTAGAAAATAATATTATCGATAAAAAAAGCAAAGAGGGTGATTTTAAAAATTTAAAAGATGTTTTAACTAATAGCGAAGAAGATTTAAAAAAAATAGCTAAGTCTATAGCTGATATTTCTAAAAATGCTGTTTTTTGGGCCTTTCATAAAAACAATTTATATTATACAGGAATTTCTAATCTTTTTACCCAGCCAGAGTTTAGGCAAAGTGAAATAATTTGCGACGTTTCGGTTGTTATTGATCGTATGGAGGAGATTATTGCTGATATTTTTGATAATCTAGATGATGGGAAAAATATATATATTGGAGAAAAAAATCCTTTTGGAAATTTTTTAAGCACAGTTTTATTAAAATATAATCATAATAATCAAGTTGGTGTGGTTGGAATTTTAGGTCCTATGAGAATGGACTATGAAAAAAATTTAAGCTTAATTAATTTTTTAAAACAAAGATTAAGTAATAAATAAAAATATATGAGCCATAATAAAAATAAGAAAATAGACAAAGAAAAAAATACTAAGAGTTCAGAAAATAAAAAAGATATAAATGATATTGTTTGTGAGTGTGAAGATTGCCAAAATATAATAGAAAAATTAAAAAAAGAAAACACTGAGAATGAATTAGCCTATAGAAGAGCTTTGGCTGATTATCAAAACTTGGTTAAACATTCGAGTAATGAAAAAATAGAATTTTTTAAGTATTCTTTGGAAAAGTTTTTTTTAGAGATATTGCCGATTTTTGATAACTTGAAAATGGCCATTAGCACTTTAAGCGAAGATGAGCAAAATAATCCTTGGGTAGAGGGGATTAAATATGTTATTAAACAGTTTCGAGATGCTTTTTCAGAAAACGGAATTGAGGAAATCAAAACTGCTGGAGAAAAATTTGATTATAATAAGATGGAGGCAGTTAAAGGTGATGGCGAAATTGTTAAGAAAGAGATTCGTCCCGGATATATTTTAAATGGAAAGGTTATTATCCCTGCTAAAGTAGTTTTATTTTTTAAAGATGATCCAGAAAATAATATAAAATAATAATTTAATTTTTCTTTTTTTCATCTATAATTTTAAATTATTTTGAAAAAAAGATTTTTAAAAATATGTCTCTTATAAAGTGGAATCCATTTTTGGGCGACAATTATTTCGATGATATGGATAAAATGATTTCTGATTTTATGCCAGTAACTCGAAATAATAATGGTTTTATGCCTGCTGTTGATATGTATGAGGATAAAGATAATGTTATCATCGAAACTCAGCTAGCCGGTATTGATCCAGAAAAAATAGATATTTCTATTGAAAATGATGTTTTGTGCATTAAGGGGGAGGGAGAAAAAAAGACCGAAGTGGAGGAAAAAAATTATTATCGAAAAGAAATTCGTCGAGGAAGTTTTTATCGTTCTATTCCTTTGCCAGCTAGAGTTTTAGGAGATAAGGCTTCGGCAATTGCTGAAGAAGGCATTTTAAAAATTTCAGTACCTAAGGCCCCAGAAGCCAAACCAAAATCTATTAAAATTAAAACTAAAAAATAATTTAGTGTTTATTTTCGGCCTCCTATTTTTTGGTGGTCGAGGAATAAATATTAATTTTAAAAATAAATAATAAATTTAAGTTTTATAATATTTTGTAATTTATAAAACTAAAGAAAAATAATATGGGAAAAATATTAGGAATTGATTTGGGTACCACCAATTCAGCCATGGCCATTATTGAAGGCGGTCAACCAAAAATTTTAGAAAATGCTGAGGGTAATCGAACTACCCCCTCAATTTTAGCTATTTCTAAAAGTGGAGAAAGATTAGTTGGCCAATCAGCTAAAAGACAGGCCGTTACTAATCCAAAAAATACCATTTATTCTGTTAAGAGATTGATTGGTAGAAAGTTTGAGGATACTGAGGTTAAGAAAGATATTGAATTAGTGCCTTATGAAATTGCTAAGTCGGGCGAAGGAGTGAAAATTAGATTAAATGATAAAGATTATACTCCTCAAGAAATTTCAGCTATGATTTTATCTAAACTAAAGGCTGATGCCGAAGCTAAAATTGGTGAAAAAATTACTGAAGCTGTTATTACTGTTCCAGCTTATTTTGACGACGCTCAAAGACAAGCCACTAAAGATGCTGGTAAGATAGCTGGGCTAGAGGTTAAGAGAATTATTAATGAGCCAACAGCAGCAGCTTTAGCTTATGGATTTGATAAAAAGAAGGGGCAACAAGCAGTTGTTTATGACTTAGGAGGAGGAACTTTTGATGTTTCTGTTTTGGATATTTCAGCCGACACTGTTGAAGTTAAGGCTACTAATGGTGATACTCATTTAGGGGGCGAAGACTTTGATCAAAGAATTGTTGATTGGATTATTACAGAATTTAAAAAGGATCAAGGAATAGATTTGTCAGGGGATCCTTTAGCTATTCAAAGAATAAAAGAATCAGCTGAAAAAGCTAAAATTGAATTATCTACAACTATGGAGACTGAAATTAATCAGCCCTTCATAACTACTGATGCTAATGGTCCTAAACATTTAGTAATGAAATTAACTAGGTCAAAATTAGAAGAATTAATTATGGACTTGGTTGACAGAACTATTGAGCCTTGTAAAAAAGCTCTATCTGATGCCGGGATGAAAATAGAGGATATTGAAGAAATAATTATGGTTGGTGGAATGACCAGAATGCCTTTAGTTCAAAAAAAGGTTAAAGAATTTTTTGGCAAAGAACCAAATCTAAGTGTTAATCCAGATGAAGTTGTAGCTGTTGGAGCTGCTGTTCAAGCCGGTGTTTTGCAAGGAGATGTTAAAGATGTTTTATTATTAGACGTTACTCCTTTAACTTTAGGCATTGAAACTTTAGGCGGAGTAGCTACTCCTTTGATAGAAAGAAATACTACTGTTCCAACTTCTAAATCTCAAATATTTTCAACTGCGGCCGATAATCAACCTAGCGTTGAAATTCATATTGTTCAAGGAGAGCGTCCGATGGCGGCTGATAATAAAACCTTGGGAAGATTTATACTGGATGGCCTACCACCAGCACCACGCGGAGTTCCGCAAGTTGAGGTTACTTTTGATATTGATGCTAATGGTATTTTAAATGTTATTGCTAAAGATAAGGCTACTAATAAAGAACAAAAAATTACTATTACTGCCTCTTCTGGCTTAAGCAAAGAAGAGATTGAAAAAATGCAGAAAGAGGCTGAACTTCATGCCGAAGAGGATAAAAAGAAAAAAGAAGATATTGAAATTAAAAACCAAGCTGAGGCCGTTGTCTTTACAACCGAAAAACTATTAAAAGAGTCTGGCGATAAAATGAAAGAAGAAGATAAAAAAACTTTGGAAGAAAAAATGGAAGAGCTGAAAAAAATTAAGGATACTGAGCAATATGATGATATGAAGAAAAAAATGGAAGAATTAAATGAAATAGCCCAAAAGATTGGAGCTGCTATGTATCAAGCTCAACCGAATAAAGATAATCCAGCTTCTTCCGAACAAGCAGAAAATCCTGAAGAAAAAAAATCAGATGATGATGTTGTGGAAGGAGAGGTTGAGGAAAATAAATAATAGAATAATAAAATACTTATGGCCGGAAAAGATTATTATGGCGTTTTAGGTGTTTCTAAAAATGCTAGTCAAGAAGAAATTAAAATTGCTTTTAGAAAATTAGCTCATCAGCACCATCCCGATAAGGGAGGTGATCCTGAAAAATTTAAAGAGGCTAGTGAAGCTTATCAAGTTTTAAGCAATGAGCAAAAAAGAAAGCAATATGATCAATTTGGTTCCAACTTTAATAATATGGGTGGAGGTGGTTTTGATTTTTCCGGTTTTCAAAATGGTGGTTTTTCTGGGGCTAATATGGATTTTGATGATTTGGGAGATCTATTTGGTGGTATTGGCGATATGTTTGGGTTTTCTTCGGGAAGATCTCGATCGAGTAGAGCTGTCAAGGGAGAGAACATTGAAGCAATTTTGCCTTTAGATTTTATGGAGGCAATCTTTGGTGTAGAAAAAGAAATTTTGGTTGATAAAAATATTAAATGTGAAAAATGTAATGGAGTTGGAGCTGAAGCTGGTAGTAAAGTTGAAAAATGTAAAACCTGTAAGGGCACCGGTCGAGTTTTTAAAGTTCAAAGGACTATTTTTGGTGCTATGCAGTCAGAGGCTATCTGCCCAGATTGTAATGGCGAGGGTCAAACTTATTCTAAAAAATGCTCTAAATGCCAGGGCCATGGTTTTTATAAAGGACAAGAAAAATTGAAAGTTAAAATACCAGCAGGAATTAATGAGGGAGAGTCTATTAGATTGGCTGGAAAAGGACATTTTAATTATAAAAATGCTCCAGCTGGAGATTTAATTTTAAGAATTAGAGTAACCCCTAGCCCTGATTTTAAAAGAATAAATTATGATATTTACAGCAAAGCAAAAATAAATATTAAGCAAGCCATTTTAGGAGATAAAGTAAAAATAAACACCGTCCATGGAGAAGTTGTTTTAAAAATTCCTGAAGGAACTCAATCGGGAACTACTTTTAAAATAAAAGGCAAAGGGGTTCCTAAATTAAGGGGAGTTGGTAGTGGCGATCATTTTGTTGAGGTTAGTGTTTTTATACCCAAAGGATTGTCAAAAAAAGATAAAAAAAACCTAGAAGAAATAAAACTATAATATGTTGATTGATACTCATTGTCATTTAAATTTTGTTGACTTTAAAGATGATTATTTGGATGTGGCCAGAAGAGCTTTGGCTGAAGATATTCAAATGATTGTGATTGGTTCTGAATATAAAACTTCTTTAAGGGCAGCAAACTTATCCAATACTTTAGAAAAAGGGGTTTATGCTGCCATTGGTTTGCATCCTATTCATTTAGAAGATATTTTAATTAAAAATGATAATGAAAATGGTAAATACGAATTTAGAAGTCGATCTGAAGATTTTATTGAAAATAATTATCAAAAAATTATTGATGAAAACAAGAAAATTAAAGCGATTGGAGAGATTGGTTTAGATTATTATCATATTGAGGCTGATTCGGAGGAAAAAATTATAAAAATAAAGAACAAACAAAAGCAAGTTTTTATTGAGCAGTTAAATTTTGCTAAAAAAAATAAATTACCAGTTATCATTCATTGTCGAGAAGCTCACGATGATTTATACGATATTCTAAATAATTTTTATCAGGAAAATAAATTTATTCAGGAATGGGGTGTTATCCATTGTTTTTCTGGTGATTACGAATTAGCTCAAAAATATTTTGCCTTAGGGCTAAAAATATCTTTTACAGGATTGATAACTTTTAATAAAAAATGGGACGAGGTTATTAAGAAGTCTCCTTTAGAGAAAATAATGATAGAAACAGATTCTCCTTATTTAACACCAGCTCCTTATCGAGGACAACGAAATGAGCCTTTATATGTTAAACAGGTAGCTAAAAAAATAGCTGAAATTAGGGGAATTTCTTTAGAAGAAGTAGAAAAAAGTACTTATTTAGAATCAAAAAAATTCTTTAATTTATAGGATAAAATTTAGTAAGGGTGGTAAAAAACCACCCTGAATAAGTTCACTTACATTTTGGAAAATCAAAAAACCCAAAATGTATGCAAAT
>CAZMNE010000022.1:0-10700 GCA_964567645.1 uncultured Gammaproteobacteria bacterium | reverse complement strand
CAACCATTTACCACAAGTTCTGTCAGCTGTTACTTTTATTAAAGAATTAGCATCACAATTATTGCCAGAACAAGTTGAATAATTAGAATAATTAGATGAATTAAAATTCAAGGATGAAATCTGACCATTAGCACTAACGGCCCTTTCATTAAAGACTACACAACCGCTATTAAAGTCAGCCTGACCATTACATCCAGAAAAATCTAAAGCCTGTTTTAATTGATAGTCCATCACCACCTCTTTAACCTCAATAGAATAATCTTCTCCCTGGGCTTCTACGGAATCTATTTTGAATAATTTATTTAGAAAAGCAAGTTTAGAATTATTTAAATTAATATTAAAATATCCTTGCAACAACCCTGATGATTCTAGGCTTGGAACTGTAATTACCAAATCAATATTTTTTCTGTACTTTATAGTACAAGAATTATTATTATCACCAGAATAAAATACTCTTTTAGGATTAGTGCTAGTAGCATTTAGACTATTCACTCCAGTAGAAAACTTATTATCACTTTGTAATTCATAAACTGGACTATCACATTCTAAGATAGCTTCCTGTGGTCCATTAGTTTTTAAGATATATAATTTATTTGGCTCTATTGCCAAAGGCTTATCTTGAATATATTGAATAAATGTATAATTATTAGGAATAACACAATGAAAACTTCCGTTACTTATGGCACAAACACTACCTGAAGTCCAATCATCAAAGCCTTGTCCATCACCATCTTTATCAGCAAAGTTTGGATTATTAACCAAGTTTTGACTAAAAGAACTACTAGGATCAAGGTATTCAGTACAACCAGCTTGTTTAATTGGACAAGCTCCGGCCCAATTAGCTCCAAACTCAGCCGAAGGCTGATAAATTGGACTATTACCACCTAAACCAATTGTCTTTAAGCTTTCTACTGGACACAGATAATCAGCTATATCTAGCTCACAAACCTGACCATCAGAACAATCATTATTAGTATTACAAATATTATTAGTAAAAGTATTTCCAGCTTTACATTTTTTAACTGCTTTTTTATACCAAGCATAATTACTACTACTATCTACCCCTTTGCGCCATAGGCAAATATTATCTCCGGGATCTTTAAAATAGGCAACGCCAGAATAGGAAGAAGTCCAAGCATCACAACCTAATTCATCTTGTTGACACAAAATATTATTATATTTATCAGGATCATTTTTTACATAAACATCTGAGTATAAATTTTGGGCTACCATATATGGATTATTGGCAATCGATTTACCTAATCGGCTACAACCCTTATTCTCAGAATTACAAGATTTATTAGAATCATAAACCATAGCCACAAAATTATCAGCCGGTATATTTAGACAATCAACTTCATCAGCATCACAAGAGCTATTATTATTGTGATCATTGTATATTTCTGAATTAATCTCACTAGAATTATGAGTATCAATTACCATTTCACAACCAACAGCCGAAGAATCACATAAACTACTAAATTGACGAAGATTATGATTTTGACTATTTCTGTCAGTATAACTTTGACAACCTAGATTATAGTTAACACCTTGATAGACTCCAATAGTATCATAATAACAAGCTTCTGGAGTATTCCAAGAATCTTTAATTAAATAATAACGACTATTAATTTCTAATAAATTGATATTAGATATATAAATCTCTCCTCCATCAGTAAAGGCAAATTCTAAAATTTCTTCCTCACTAATATCGTGATTTAAATTTTCTAAATTTACTTGATATAGTTTCCAATCATTACTAGATGGAAGATTAATGCTATAGTCCTGTTCCTGATTTTCTAATCCACTAACTCCAAATAAAGCTGGAGAACCTACTCCATTAGAAAAAGAGATAGAAAGATTTTTATTCTGAGTACTGCGAGCTAAAAATTTAATGACATAAGAAGATCCTTTTTTAACCGAATAACCAATATTTACTTCTCCGGCTCCAGTTAATTTCATGGATTTTCCATTTTGACTTAAAGACTCTAAACTAGAAGTAACACTGCCCTCCCAATTATTTAAACCTAAATCAAAATTATAAGAAGCAATATTTCTTACACTATTTCCAGCATTACCATTATATTCCCGGCAACCATTATTACTAGCTTGACAAGTTTGGCCCTCTCCGGGAATGGCTTGATAGACACAGGCATTTTGAGTATTATCCCATTTTCCGCCGGCTAAACAATCATAACAAACATTTTCATCACTATTCCAATGCCTAGTTTCTCCAACACAAGAAACACTATTATTTACTTCGGTATTAACATTTTTATCAGTCATTCGATAAGTCTTACAATTATCTGAGCAGGTTATAGTATTTGAATATAATACATAAAATTTTTCTCCGTCTTGATTATAAAACTCTCGGCAATCAGAATTATATAAAGGATCAGAAGGAGATAAATTATAAATAGCTTCGCTACAAAGAGGAATGGCTATATTAACAGCCAAAGGCCCGCCAATATTACCAGAAACAAAATGTTGATTATAAACACCAGTAGCATTATTAGCAGGTAAAAAAACTCCTTTAGTTAATTTTGGTCTAGAGCCAGTATTGTCTTTTTCTAAACTAAACGACTTTAATTGATAACCACTCTCGTCATTCCCTTGCCAAGAATAAAAACTTTCACAAGTTCCTTGAGCTGGTTTAATACAATGCCTTAAATAAGTATAATATTCTTTGCCCTCTCCTCCAGCAGCCACTTCATCTAAATTAGTAAACTCAGTACAGCCAGCATCAACGGCACCACAAGTTCTAGCTGACCCTGGAATAAATTTAGCTACAGCCTTGTCTTCAAACAAGGTTTTTTTCTGGACATAAATATCATAACCCACACATTGCTCTGGACAATAATCTTTATCTAAAACCTTAGCAGCAGTTTTAATATTAAAAATTGAAGTAAATAAATTACAACCAATTTCATTATTATTACATAAACGAGCATAATTATAACAAGCACTTGGGGCATCTGATTTTAATCGATAATCAGGACTAGAAGAATACGGATTTTGATAACAAGTAGTTTTTAAATATTCAGGAATTGTTTTTTGATAAACTAAATTATTACCTCTATAATTAGAATAATAAGTTCCAATGTTTCCTTTTTCTAATTTAATATTATCTATAAGACAAGTGTTTCCACTAGCATTAATACCAAAAGCAACTGTATTATTATTGTAATTACTTGGAAAAACATTAGTGATGGCTTGGTAAACAAAGCTTTCGCCCTTAGAGATGTCCTGAGTTTTACTACCTAAAGAAACAGTTGAAGTTCCATTACCACTACAGAAAGAATAAAAAGACAAAGTATAACTTTCTCCAGCGATAGTATAATTACTAGGAGCCACAACTACATTTTTTTGCAAAGTATTATTTAATAAAATCGATAAATTTCCCGAATAAGATACCGAGCTGGTAGTCAAATTACCCCAATCTCCCTCACTTAAAGGCTTTTCAAAATCTCCGTTAATTAAAAAATTATGACCGCCTCCGGCAATAGTTCGAAGATATTCATTACAGCTCTCATTGCTAGAAGAGCAAGACTCAACTTTATTATTAAAATAAACTAACGGATAATTATTCCAACTAATTTTTGAACTACTAGTATTATAAGAACCTCCTAATGAATATTGTAAACAACCAACATTATCAGAGCTACAAGAACCGTAATCAATAGTATTTTTTAATAAAGCTAATTTTTTTCCGTTAGATGTGCTAGTAAATGAATCACAAGTATTATAGATTGGATCACAAGAATCTTGATTAAAATTCCAAGTTCTCTTCTCTTCGGTACAATATCCGTAATATTCACAACTTCCATCGGAGTTTTCCTTAATACAAGATTGTTCATCGGCACAATAATTATCAGCCCGAGAAATAACAATTGGATCAATATTTATATCAATGTTTGACGCCGACGAAGGAACATCAATGGCCTGTTTAACCATAATATATCCGCCAAAACCTTCTTTTTTACAATAATTTAATGGTGCTTTTAAGACCCAGCTTGGATCAACTAAACCCTCGCACCAAGAATAATCAGTAAATCCTGACCTAATAAACCCCTGACTAAATGTTTCAAATTCATCATGAGGACTAAAACAAGAAATCATATCCATTAAGGTATAATTGTTTTTAGTTTCCTGTCCTTTTTTTTCAGCTCGAGATAAAGCCTCTTCCCAGCCCAAAGGAATAATACGAAATTTTCTTAAAATGATAAGACTTCTTTCATTTAAACCAGCCCGATAATCAGCTTCTTTACTAAAAACCATGTCAGCACTTAAGTAGCCATTATTAATAGCTTCTATGACAGTATTTTTATTTTGCACTGCTTGACTAAAGCGATCACTGATAACACAATTATTTGGTAGGGGGTTATTAGCATCAACACAAACAACCAAATCTGATAAAATATTATAATCGGCTCGAACATCAAATCGAGGTTGAATTATTTTTTTTAAAGATTGAGTTAAATAATTTCCCCCACTATATGAACGAGGGTCAGCATTATAATCATCAGAGTCATCGGTTGGATCATCAGGATTAGAGTCTGGGGTATTTTTTATTTTACCTAATTCAGTAATTAATCTATTAAAGCCAGCTATACCTAATTGATTTAAAAATAAATTAGTAGCGTCAACCAAGGCTTCTCCAGTAAATTTTCCAAAACTTTGATCCTGTAGATTTGTAGCCCTGGTTAATTGATCTTTGGCTGCTCCTGGATAAGTATCAGCCTGACCACCAATATCTCTAACATCCAGCCAACCACTATTTAATCTAATTTGTTCTTCTTCTTTTTCTTTGGAAGCTTTATAAACCTCCTCGGTTCGTCCAAATAGTTCTAAAGCGATAGCAACATCATTACCAGTGGGACTAAACATCTGAGAGACTTTGTCTAAATAAGTTTTATCCTCTACAATACTTTTCCATTTATCATATTCGCTAGTCCAACTAGATTTCATCTCTTGCCAACCACAAGAAGTTGGTAATGTTGGTTGCCTTTGGTCCACCAATCCCAAGCCGATTCTATTTTGTATATCTAAACTAGGATGACATAAATCAACCTGCCACTCATCATAAATTGTAGTAACAAATTCAGAAATAGCGGCATCTCCAGCCTTCTTTCCTAATTCAGTTAAATAATCAGTAGTAAATAAAGGTTTTTGTCCTTTTTCAGATGAGGCTATATAATTAGCAGCATCATGGGCTATAGTATTAACTAAATAAGTTAATGTTTTTTGATAAAAATTAGAACCAGCTTTTTTAAGCTGATCAGTAATTTTTTTTCCGATTCCCTCTTTAAAAAATTGAACAACTGATTCTACCAAATTAATAGGATCATGAACTACCTGCGCTTCCACTTTTTTAACTCCTGTTAAAAAACTAAAACATAAAACAAAAATAAAAAAAGAAGCTATAACTCTTTTTTTGTAAAAACCATTATTATTTTTAAGCATATATTTAAAGTATTATTATAAATCTGCTAAAACTTCTTGGTATAATTTTAATAAATCATCGTCACTTATTTGTTGCAAATCGCCCTCCTCTATACCGCTTTGAATTAAAATTTGTCTCAAAGATTGAGCATCTAAATTTTCTGAGTTTTCGCTCAAAGAAGAATTACTAGAAGTAGAATTAATATCCTGATCCACTGAAGTCTCTAAAGAATTTAAAAAATTATAGAAATCATCAGAAGGCTCTGTATTTTGAACTTCGGATTGACTTAAAGAATTAGAACAATTTTGCCCCTCTGGACAATTAACGTTTGTTTTATAAACAAAGATTTCCTCATAATCACTTAGGGTGTCTCCATCAGTATCTTCTAAATAAGGAGAGGTTCCATAAACAAATAATTCATCCCAATCATTAATACCATCTCCATCGGTGTCAATATTTTTTAATTCTAAATTATCAGAAGTCATTTCTCCGGTAGCACAATTACCATCAGCACAATTATTCTGATTATTAGTATTATTAACAATTAAATCCCCTTTATAAGAAAAGGGATCTCGTAAGCTATTTTTAAAATTTAAGCTCCAAATAACAATAATGCTAACACTAAAAACACTTAAAACTATCAGCGCTATTTTGCGATTCTTATCCATAGAATTATTATTATTTTCCATAATAAAAGTTTATAATATTTTATAAAAAAAAGCAAGAGAAATAATCATTTTTTATTAAAAATTATTTTAAAAATTGAAAAATTTTTAACCAATCTTCTATTTTTAATTGTTCTGAACGAATTTTAACATCTAAACCAAGCTTTAATAGAATTTTTTCTATTTTTTTAATATCAATTTTTAAACCATTGGCTAAATTATTTTTTAACATTTTTCTCTTAGAACTAAAGGCTGTTCTAAGTATCTTGAAGAATTTTTTTTCCTCTTCATAGTTTTTTAATAGTTTTTTATTAGGAATTATTTTAATAACGGCACTGTCTACTTCTGGCGCTGGATAAAAATAATCTCTTTTGACATCCATAATTTTCTCAACCTCAGCATAAAATTGAACTGAAATAGCTAATAGACTCATCTTGGGAGGTTTGGCCATAATTCTTTCGACCACCTCTTTTTGAAGCATTAAAACAATTATTTCTGGCTTATTAGATAAACTTAAAAACTTTCTTAGAAAAATAGAGGTAATATTATATGGCAAATTAGAAACTATCTTATATTTACCAATTTTAGAAAAATTATCACCCCTGGCCTTTAAAATATCTTTATTAAAAATCTTAATATTTTTAACTTTATTCCCTATAATTAAAGTTTGCAAAAAATCAGCGATTTTTTTATCAACCTCTACCGCTAAAACTTTTTTAGCCTTTTTAGCCAATTTAAAAGTTAAAAACCCTAGACCTGGACCAACTTCTAAAACAGTGTCATCTAAATTAATCTCAGCTGACTCCACAATTTTATTATAAACATCTTCTTCAATTAAAAAATTTTGCCCCTTAGATCTTTCGGGCTTAATATTATACATTTTACACAAATCTAAGGTCTGCTGTAATAAGTTCATGATAATAAATTATTTTTCTGGTTTCATTTTAATAGCTTTAACCGGACATTCTTTAGCACACAAGCCACATCCCTTACAATAATCATAATCAATTTTAGCTTTGTTTTTGCCTTTAATTTTTGCCATTCGAGCAGCGCTATCAGGACAAATTTTGGCACAAAGACCACAACCAATACATTTATCCAAATCAATTTCGGGACGAGAAGACCGCCAAGATCCAGTTTTATTATTTAAAGATGAATTTGGTTTAACAATCATATTTTTATTTTTTATTTTTAATAATTCTATCAATAGCCAAAAAATTTTTTTCAATAATCTCCAAACCTTTTTCAGAAAATTTTTCTTGAACGGCTTTCTTAACCGAATCTATTTTTATTAAACCAGGAATATTAGTTAAAGCTCCTAGCATAATAGTATTAACCATATTTTTACCAAAAATTTCTAAGGCAATCTCGCTAGCTTCAACTGGAAAAATATTTTTAATATCTACTTTAATTTTAGATTCTTGATTAATTTTTCTAGCTAATTCATTTAATTCTAAAGAAGAGTTGATAATTATTTTAGTTCCTTTTTTTAACCCCACAAAAAGATCTGTTCGACCGATTAAAGAATCGTCTAAAATAATTAAAAAATCAGGCTCATAAACATGCTCTCTAGTAGAAATCTCTTGATTAGAAATTCTAACAAAAGATTGAATTGGTGCTCCACTACGTTCTACTCCAAAATGAGGAAAAGCTTGAGCTACTTGACCATTATTATGAAAAGCGATAGCTAAAATTTCAGCCATAGCTACCACGCCCTGCCCTCCGCGACCATGAATTCTTATTTGTTCCATATATTTATTATAAATAATTATCAAAAAATTTAGTCCAAGCTTCAAAAGGAATGCTACCCTCCCCAGCTTTTTCTCCGTTTATAAACCAAGCGGGGGTTCCTTCAATTTTTAAAAATTGAGCATCAGAGGCATCCTTAATTATATCATTTCTATATTTCTCCTCACTTAAACATTGAGAAAATTTATTAATATCGTTTACAGAAATTATTTGAGCGATAGAAACTAAATCAGCCGATGTAAATTCTCCCTGTAATTCAAATAATTTATAATACATTGGCCAATATTTATCTTGCTCTCCAGCACAACGAGAAGCTAAGGCTAACTCTAAAGAATTTTCTCCAATAACTGGATAATCTCGCATAATTATTTTAATTTTATCACCATATTTAACAGCCAAATTAGCTACTGTATCAGCCGTGCTTTTACAATAAGGACAATTAAAATCAGAGAAAACCACTATCGTAATAATTGGATCATTACTTCCAATATAATAATTAAATTCTCCTTCAATTATTTTAATATTAACCTGATCTGAAGTAGAAGAAATATTTTCACCAATATTTAGCAAATTTCTTGAATTTAAAAAATTTCCTAAATCAGCTGGATTCTTGGCTAATCGATTAACCAAAAAAACTAAGGATATAATATAAATTAAAAATAACGAAACAATTATTATCAATACTATCACCCACCATTTTTTATACCAACGAGATTTTTTTCTTTTATTGCTTCCTTTATTTATTAAATATTCGATTCTATTATCTAAACTCATCTTTTTTAATTGATTAATTGCTTAATATGTTATAAAATAATATTACCATAAAAAAGCTAAATGTAAAAGATAAAAATAAAAAAATGAAAATAATATCCTGGAATATAAATGGAATAAGAGCTATTGTTAAAAAAGGCTTTGTTGATTTTTTAAAGAAAGAAGAACCTGATATTTTAGTACTGCAAGAGATTAAAATATCTCAGGCTAAAAAAGAATTGGAAACCTTTGACTTTGCTAATTATGAAGAATTTTGGTTTCCGGCTCAAAGACCTGGCTATAGCGGAACTTTAACTTTATATAAAAAAAATCTAAATATTATTAGCTTAAAAAACGGAATTGGTTTAGAAAAATTTGATAATGAAGGACGAATACAAACCATAGAATTAAAAGATTTTTATTTAATAAACACCTATTTCCCTAATTCTAATCACGAATTAAGTCGATTACCATATAAATTAGAATTTAACAATGAATTATTAAAATATTTAAAAAAATTAGAAAAGAATAAACCAATTATTCTAACTGGAGATTTAAATGTAGCTCATCAACCGATTGATTTAGCTAGACCAAAAGACAACGAAGGAAATCCTGGTTATACCAAAGAAGAAAGGGATTGGATGACTAAATTTTTAAAAAATGATTTTATCGACACCTTTAGATTTCTAAATCCCGAGAAAATAAAATACTCTTGGTGGAGTTATCGTTTTAATGTTAGGGCTAAAAATATTGGATGGAGAATTGATTATTTTTGCGTTTCCAAAAAATTAATAAAAAAAATAATTAAGTCTGATATTTTAGATCAGGTTATGGGATCTGATCATGCTCCGATTATTTTGGAAATAAAAAATTAATAATTAAACAATATAAAATATATGAAAAAAATATTAGAAGGATCACGAGCCATTGCTTTAACTATAAAAAATATTGAACCTCAAGTAATTTCCGCTTATCCGATAACACCACAAACCCATATCGTTGAAGACTTAGCTCAAATTAAAGCCAATGATGAAGGAAAATTTGAATATGTCAGGGCCGAAAGTGAATTTGCTGCTGCTTCCATTGTTTTGGGGGCTTCGGCTAAAGGGGTAAGAACCTATAGTGCTACCAGCTCCCAAGGATTATTATTGATGACCGAAGTTCTATATAATATTTCTGGGATGAGACTTCCAATAGTAATGACTTTAGCTAATCGAGCTATTTCAGCTCCTATAAATATTTGGAATGACCATCAAGATGCTATGGCCGTCAGAGATGCTGGTTGGATAATGTTTTTTGCTGAAAATAATCAAGAAGCTATTTGGCAACATATTTTAGCCTATAAAATAGCTGAGAAAATGTTTTTACCAGTCTTTGTAAATGTCGATGGCTTTATCTTAACTCATTGTTACGAACCAGTAGAGATTCCTTCATCCAGTTTAATTAAAAAATTCTTACCAAAATATCATCCCAAAAAAGGAAAAATTCTAGACACCAAAAACCCTATTACTATGGGCGCTTTTATGAGCCCTCAATATTATCAAGAAACCAGAGAAAAATTATTACATGATTTTGATAAATCGATTGAGGAAATAAATAAAGAATATTTTAATTTGCAAAAAATATTAAATCAAAAAATTAAACCTCAAGATAAATTATACAATAATGGATTAATTGAATATATAGGCCCCAAAAATGCTTCTACTATTATAATCTCCATGGGATCGGTAGTAGGAACAATAAAAAATTCTCTAAAAAATAAAAAAGACATCGGGATATTAAAAATAAAAACCTATCGTCCTTTTCCAGCTAAAGCAATCTATGATATAATAAAGAAGGCTAAGAATATTATTGTTTTAGAAAAAGCTATTAGCCCTGGAAATTTTAGCCCCCTATACTTAGACATAAAATCAATCTCTTCTGATAAGCAAAATATTAAAAATTTTATCGGGGGCCTTGGTGGACGAGATATTAAGGAAAAAGAAATTTCTAAAATCTTAGAAAATTTTAAAAAATATAAATCTTTAAACTTTATTTAAAACATTATGAAAAAAAATAAAATTAAAAAACTATCCTTTGTTTTTATTATTATT
>CAZMNE010000021.1:0-12585 GCA_964567645.1 uncultured Gammaproteobacteria bacterium | reverse complement strand
CCAAACATTTTCCAGCGACCGGTTTTTTCAAATCTTCTAATAGAAAAAAATATTTTAGTTTTTTTTATTAACCTAAACTTTTCTTTTTTAGCTGCCTGCTCGCAATATATCTGATCTTCACCAATAAAAACCTGTTCATCAAAACCATTAATATAATCGTGTAATTCTTTTTTTATAATTATTCCAGCCCCAACTGCTAGAGGCTTAATACGTTGAGCCAAGAAGGCTAAACTATTATATACACAATAATAAAAACGATAAAAGAATTTTTTAGATTGAAAATCCATAAAGAAACCAGCCACCCCTAATTTTCTTTTGGTAAAATCATTAATAGTTGTCTCTAAAAATTTATCATTTGGCAAAGCAGTATCAGCATCTAAAAATAATAAAATATTACCTTGAGCAATCTTAGCTCCATTATTTCTTTGAATCGAAGGATGTCTTTCATCTTTTTTGGCTATAATAGTCTTACAGTTATAACTTTCAGCTATCTCCAAAGTTCTATCTTCAGAACAGCCATCAGAAACAATTATTTCATAATCCCGATAGGATTGTTTATTAATTGAATTTAATAATAGTGGTAAATATTTTTCTTCATTTAGTGTTGGTATAATAATAGAAATCATAAAAATTAAAATAATGTTTTAGCAAAATCCCAATAAACAGGGTCATTCATTTTTTTATAGCGTAAATACCACCACTCTGCTCCCCATAAATAGGCTCTATTAAAGCCAGTATCTAAAGCAAACTGGGCATTAGCTTTAAATTGATTAATGTTAAAAGATTTTAAATACCTTTTACTATTAGGATTAATAATATCAAATTCATCAATCCAGGGCTCAGCTTGTAATTCAATAATAAAAATATCTTTGGGGTTAATATTATTTAATTTAGCTTTGCGGTTATAAAATTTACTAGAATAAGGATATTTAATATATCCAAAAAATTTATTATAAACAACCCTATACATAGTAGTTCCAAAAATATCAGCCACCTTTATCTCTTTTTCCCAAAAACTTAATTCTCCGGTGGCTGAAATAATTATCTGCCTATTATCCAAGCTTTTAACTAAAGAAATTTCTTCTTGTAAAAAATTATAATCACTTTTTGGGCAAACCCCAAAAGAATCTAAAAGAGGCTCATTTTCTAATTGCCAATAGACAATAGAATTATAATTTTTAAAATTATCAACAACCTCCTTAATCATTAAATTAGTTCTTTCTTGTAAATATTTTTTATCAGAAGAATTTAACCATTCAGGAAAATGACATTCTGGCCAACGAGCCACTCTCATGCCAAAATTTAAAACAAACTCAACATTTCTTTTTTCCCCTTCTCCTATTAGATAATCATAATCAGAAAAATCAAAATTTCCTGGAATTTTTTCAATTTCATCCCAATAAATTGGTATTCTAATTTTTTTTACCTCTAAATCGTCTAGAATAGCTAAATAAACCTCTCTCCAGTCTAGCCCCAAATCTTCAGCATATTTTTTTGAATAAGTTACACCAAAAAAATTATCAACATTTTCTAAATTAATATTTTTAGGATAATGCTTGGCTATTTTAAAAATATAAACCAAAGCCATTAAAACAATTATCCCAATAATAATAAAAATCATTTTTTTTCTTTTTAGCATATTAAATAGATATAAAATAAAGACCAATTCCAACCAAAATTATAGAAATTGTTTTTTTTATTAAAGTTTTTTTAGAAATATCTTCTTGTAAAAGTTTAGGAAAAAATATTGTTAAAAATATTCCTAAAAATAATAAGAAGGCATATTGAACTCCTTGCAAAGCATTAATTATAGCAACTGGACCCAAATAAACGGCATAATTTTGTAATAAAAAAGCAATTGATCCTAAAAATTGATTAAAAATTATAAACAACTTATTAGGTTCTTTTTTCTTGATAAGATTAGCTCGTTTTAATAATGATTTTTTCTTAAAACTTTTAAAAATTATTTTTCGACTATCCTTGTCTATTAAAAATAATAAAGCTACTAATAAACCACCCAACCTAATCCAAATAAAAGAACTTAAAAACTCTTGATGGTTATAGGCATATTTAGTGGTTATAAAAAATAAAGAATAAATAAAAGCTGATAAAATAGAAAAAAATATCCATCTTTTATTATACCCTCCTGAAAAAATCGACAAAGTCCTCTTTAAAAAAATAGACCACCTTTTTTTTCTGCTAACAATAAAAGACATGGTTATCATTCCAATTAAAAGAAAAACAACCCCCATCCACTGACTTATTGTAAAATTTTCTTTAAAGAATAACAAAGAAAATATAATAGTAAAAACAGGAATGATGCTGCCAATAACCACTACTACCCGGGAAGCCTCTCCTAATCTTAAAGCCTCGTACATTGTCCAAAGAGCAAAGATAAACAAAGCTCCGGCAATAATATTTATTAAAAAAAGAAAAAGACCTGGCCACTGCAAAAACCAAGGAGCAATTACAAATATTATAGCGCTTAAAATTCCAACTATAAAAACATAAACACGGCTGTCTTTTAAAATTTTATCAACAACAAACTTATCCCCTAAGCTTACTATTGCTAATAACAAATAAGAAAAAATTGTTAAAAATAACCAACTCATATTTTTATTTTAGTTTTTAAAATATTTTCTTTGTCGGGTTGCCTCATAAACAATAACACCAACACTAACCGAGACATTCAACGAATCAACTCCCGAAATCATTGGAATGCTAACTTGATCAATTTTTTCATTTAACCAGGCCTTGCTAAGACCGAAAGCTTCTGTTCCAAAAACGATACCTGTTCCTTTTTTAAAATCAATTTCAAAATGATTTTTTTTAGCCTTTAAGGAAGTTGCTAAAATTTTAATATCATTATTATGGCACCACTCAATTGTTTCCTCTACCGAAGAAATAATAATAGGCATAGAAAAAATAAAACCAGTACTAGCCCTAATAACATTAGGGCTATATAAATCAGTTTTTTGATCATTTAATATTATTAAATCTACTCCAGCAGCATAGGCCGTTCTAATTATAGCCCCCAAATTTCCTGGTTTTTCAACTGATTCTAATATTAAAACTAAAGGATTTTTTTTAATTTTTAAATCCTTCCATTTTAAAAAATGAGATTCTAAAATAGCTAAAAATCCATCAGGATTTTTTTTATAAGAAATCTTAGAAAATATTTTTTTTGATAACTGGTAATTGCTCTTTGCATTATTAGAAAAAAAATTAATTATTTCTAAGTCCCTTTTATCTTTAATAATCTCGGGTGAATAAAAAAATTCTTTTATTTTCCATCCTCTTTTGACAGCCTCTTCTATTTCCCTCTTTCCATCAACTAAAATAATTTTAGACTCTTGTCTTAGAGGCCCATCTTTCAAAAGTTTATTAACCAGCTTTATTTTAGGATTAGAAAAGCTAGTAATTTCTATATAATTATTTTTTTCCTTTAAGCTCTTTGGCATAAATATAATAAGAATAAATAGTAACTGAGAAAATTATTAAAAACAAAGCTAACACAAAGATTGGCAATTTATATTTCCCCTCCACGAAGGCAGTTAGGGCTAATAAAAAACCAGAAACAACAAAAACTTTTCCAGAAAATTTATGAGTTTTATCCCAAACCTTTTCTGAAGATAACGTCCAAGGAGTTTTAATTCCCATAAACCAATTCATTTTTATTTTTTTTATATAAAAGCCAATCAAAACAAAAAGGGCTCCTACTGAAATCGGAGTTATTTTTTCAATTGGCAAATTATAACCCAAATTATTAAAGCCAGAAATTATATAAATAAAGATCATAAAGAATATTATAATAACCTTAAAATAATTATAAAACTTAGAAAATTCTTTATATCTATCTTTTTTTGGATCTATTATTGGCAAAAAGGTTAGCAACAAATACATTCCCAAGGTTATAAAGGGAATCATTAAGGCTGCCGAATATTTATTACTAAAGCCATCTGGCTCTCCAGCTAGATTCCAATGAATAGCAACTTGCTCCGGAAAAGTATTGATAAAAAAAATTGACAAGACAAAACCTAATAACACCAAAAAAATTGGCAAAAACTCAGTTTTAAAGTTTGGTTTTAAAGGATTTTTTAACATAAAATTTATTTATTATTTATTATCTTTTTTATAAATAAAGGCCCAAGAGGCTATAAAAGTTGAAATCGGAACGGCCAAAATTATTCCCAAGCTTCCGCTTAGAGCCCTTACTATTTCAGTGCTAACAGCCTCATTATTAATAATTTGACTAAAATTGCTAAAAGGACTATTATCACTAACAAACAAAATTAATAAAGGAAGAGAGGCTCCGGCATAAGCTAAAAATAAAGTATTTGTCATGGAACTAATATGAGAAACTCCGATAGCTTGAGCTTTTTTAAAAACCTCTTTCCAGCTCTGATAAGGATTAGCTTCAATAATTTTTTCAACAGAAACAATTTGAGAAATAACAACATCATCTAAAACTCCTAACGCCCCGATTATCATTCCAGCCAAAAGAAGTCCTTTTAGATTTAAAGTTTGTTGCCCCACATTAATTAAAGCAAAAACATCTTCACTAAAAATTCCCGTTAATTTAGTTAAAAAAATAAAAAAAGATGAAAAAGCCACCACTAAAATTAAACTAATAAAAATAGATAAAACCGCTAAATGAGACCTTAAGCTAAAGCCTTCTGTTAAATAAACTATAAATAAAAGAATAAGCAAAGAACTAAATAAAACTATAAAAACAGGACTAGACCCATTCATAATTTGCGGAACCATAAAAAATATTATAACAAAGAATGTTAAACCTAGAGACAAGACTGAACGAACCCCCTTCCATTTTCCAATTAAAAATAATAGTAATAGAAAAAACCCAAAAATTATAATCAATCCATTGCTACGATTTTTTTCTGTTATATAATAATCATAATCTCCGGAAGAGTTTTTTGGAGTAGCAATAACTAAAACTTTTTCTCCAACCGAATATTTTTTATTGCCAATTAATTCAATATCACCAATTCCATAAAAAATAAATTCTTTATCATTAAAAATTCCTTCTAGCCCCTGAAGTTTTAGATTTTGTTGAATAATTTTTTCTCCCTGAGTAGAATATTTTTCTACTTCTTCTAATATTTCTATAACTTTGGCATTAAAAACATTATCTAAAGAAGCCTGATCTTCAGACGCCAAACAAAAAAAAGGAAAAAAAATAAAAATAGAAATTAATAAAAATCTTTTAAACATAATAATATACTTATTTAAATACATTATACAAAAAAAATAATAAAAAAGCCACCTTAAAAAAATAAAAGTATTTGCGCAAAAAACATCCTTTTGATAAAATAAACATATAAAAATAAATAAAATAATATGAGTTCATCTTTTAACAAGAGACCATTAAAGCAGGGATATTATCGCCCCAAACCAATAAAAACTTATTCTAATAAAAATATTAAAAGAAATAAGGTTTTTAAGAAAATAAAAAGAAATAATAAAAGCTCAATAAAACAAAAAGTTTTATCTTTTATTTTTAACAAAAAAACCATAGCCACTATTTTTTTATTAGGTCTAATTTTTGGTATTATTTTATTAATTTTTATACTAATAATATCTAAAGACCTTCCCAGCCCCAACCAATTAATTGAAAGAGAGATTGCTCAAAGCACCACTATTTATGATAGAACTGGAGAAAATATTTTATATGAATTCCATGGAGAAGAAAAGAGAACTTTAATTAATTTAGATGAAATACCAGAACACGCCAAGCAAGCAACTATAGCAATCGAAGATAAAAATTTTTATAAACATAAAGGATTTAGTGTTTGGGCAATGGCCAGAACTATTATAACTAATATTATCTATAATAGAAGGGCCGGGGGCTCAACTTTAACTCAACAATTTGTTAAAAATGCTTTATTAACATCTGAAAAAAGCTATATTAGAAAAATTAAAGAAATTTTAATAGCTCAAAGAATTGAAAAGAAATTTGAAAAAGACGAAATCTTACAAATGTATTTAAATGAGATTCCTTATGGTTCTAATGCTTATGGAATTGAAGCAGCTAGTCAAAAGTATTTTGGAAAATCAGCTAAAAACCTTACTCTAGCTGAAAGTGCTTTGCTGGCAGCCCTTCCTCAATCTCCTAGTCGTTATTCTCCTTATGGGCCAAACAAAGATCTTTTAATTGGACGACAACAATATATTCTTGATTTAATGGAAGAACAAAAATATATAAGTAAAGAAGAAAAAAATGAAGCTAAAAATTATGAATTAGTTTTTAAGGGGCCAGAAACAAACATTATAGCCCCTCATTTTGTAATGTATCTAAAAGAAATTTTATCTGAAAAATATGGAGAAAAAACCTTAGAACAAGGGGGTTTAAAAATTTATTCAACTATTGATATTGAAAAACAAAAAGTAGCTGAAGAAGCAATTAGAAATAGAGTTGAGGAAAATGCCTCTAAATTTAATGCTAATAATGCAGCCTTAGTAGCAATTGATCCAAAGAATGGTCAAATTCTGGCCATGGTAGGATCAAAAGATTATTTTAATCAAAGCATTGATGGCCAAGTTAATGTAACTATCAGACCTCGTCAACCCGGATCTTCACTTAAACCTCTTGTTTATGCTACTTTATTTAGCCGAGGAGGATATAATCCAGAGACAATCTTGTATGATGTTGTTACTAATTTTTCAGCCTCTGGACAACCCTATGAACCAAGGAACTATAATAATCAAGAATATGGACCAATAGCCATAAAAAAGGCCTTAGCTGGCTCTTTAAACGTTCCAGCAGTAAAAGCTATCTATCTCGCTGGAATAAATAATGTAATTTCTTTAGCTAAAGAAGCTGGCTACACAACCTTAAATGATCCTGATAGATATGGATTGTCTCTAGTATTAGGAGGAGGAGAAATTAAATTATTAGAACACGTGAATGCTTATAGTATTTTTGCTAGAGAGGGAGAGATTAATCCAATTTCCGGAATATTAAAAATAGAAGATAATGATGGAAAAATTTTAGAAGAATTTCAAGAAAGGAAAAAAAATGTTTTAGATCCTAATGTTGCCAGAATGATAAATTCATCTCTATCAAACAATGATAATCGAAGTTTTATTTTTGGAGAAAATAATAATCTAGTTTTATCGGGAAGAATTTCAGCTGCTAAAACAGGAACCACTAATAATTTTAAGGATGCTTGGACAATTGGATATACACCATCTCTAATTGCTGGAGTTTGGGTTGGAAACAATGATAATACAGAAATGAATAGAGGAGCTGACGGTAGTGTAGTGGCGGCCCCAATTTGGAACGAATTTATGAAAAAGTCTTTAGAGGGGACTCCTGTAGAATCTTTTAAGGAGCCAATAATAGAAAAAACAAATAAAGCAATATTAGATGGTGAGCAGGTTGGAAAAAATATAAAAATAAATAAAGAAACTGGAAAAATAGCCACAGAAAATGAAGAAGATGAAAATATTGAAGAAATATTTTTTATTGAACACCACTCTATTCTTTACTATGTTAATAAAGAAGATCCGCTAGGAGATATCCCTGAAAACCCCGAAGAAGATCCTCAATTTAAAATTTGGGAAGAAAAAATTTTAGAATGGGCAAAAAAACAAGACCCTAATTATAATCCGGAAATAATGAGTCAGGCTGAAGGAATCTATGATCCAGAAAATGCTCCTATCTTTTCAATAAAAAACATAGAAAGCAATCAGGTAGTATCTAGCCCAATATTAAATATTGAACTAGAAGCCACCGCCCCGAGAGGAATTTATAAAGTAGAATATTATATAAATGAAAATTTATTAGACAAAAAAATATCCTACCCCTTTAACTTAAATAAAGATATTTCTTTTCTTAATAATGGTTATTATAACCTAAGAATAAAAGTTTGTGATGATGTTTTAAATTGTTCCGAACAAAATATAGAATTTAATTTGCTTCTAGAAAATAATATTAATAAATTGCCAGCTAATCTAAATCTAATATATCCTACTAGCGGCCTCGCCATAAATCCTATAGATTTTCCGCTTCCAGTAGAAATGGTAAGTAGCAACCCTGAACAAATAATAAAAATAGATGTTGTTTTAAAAAATTTAGAAAATGAAATATCAACCATTAAAACAATTCAACCAGTACTAGAAAAGACTATAATTTTTGATTGGGAGTCTCCGCCAGAAAAAGGCACCTATAAATTATATGCTAATTTTTACGATTGGAATGGTTCAATAAAAAAAAGCAATCAAATAACTATAAATATTAATTAAATTAAAAAAGAGGCTAAACCTCTTTTTTATTATTTTCAAATAATATTTTAAGAAATATTTTACATTATTTATTGTTTGATTGGCATTACTAAATATAAAAAATTATCTATATTTTTTGGCAAAATAATACAAGGATAATTATTATCAATAATTTTTATAATAACCTGTTCTGATTTTATATTATTTAAACCATCTAATAAATATTTAAAATTAACAAAAACTTCATCCTCCTCTCCAAGAACATCAGCCTCTAAAGAAACTTTATTTTCTCCGGCCTGACTAGAACTAGAAGATATTGTTACTTCGTTTTTTTTAAAAGCGATAGAAATGTCATTAATTCCAGTTTTTGAAAAAATTCCCGCAGCTTTTATAGCCTTAACAAAACTAGACCTATTTATCTCTATTTTAACTTTTTCGTTCTTAGGAATTATTTGTTTGTAGTCGGGATAATTTCCAATTATTATTCTAGAAACTAAATTAGTTGATCCAAAAGAAAAAAATATTTGATTTTCAGTTAAGCTTATTTTAATATCCTGAGAATCATCTATCTGCTCCTCGCTCTTAAAATTATTTAAAATCCTTGATAATTCTTGAATGGTTTTAAGAGGAATTATTACCTTTTTTTCTTCAACAGTGTTATCGTTTTTATAATTTATTTTTTTTTCTGACAAGCGATAACTATCCGTCCCAACTAACGTTAATAAATTATCTTGAAAAGAAAAAAGAACTCCCGATAATTCTGGTCTATTTTCATTATAAGAGACAGCAAAAGAAACTTCTGACAAGCTATCCCTAAAATCATTTAGGTTTAATTTATAACAATTATCATTAATTATATTAGGCAGAGTTGGAAAATCACTAGCTTCCTGGGTTTTTATTTTAGTTTTATAATTTTGGCAAGAAATTTTTAATTCATCCTTTTCTAATTCCACCTCTATTTTATCTTCTGGCAACAAAGAAATATATTCGTTTATTATTTTAGAATCAACCGTTGTTTCTCCTTCTAATTCTATTTTTCCCCTTAAAAAATGATTAACACTAATTTCTAGATTAGTTGCTATTAACTCAATCCCCTCTTTTTTTGCCTTAATTAAAATATTATTAAGAATTGGTAAATTTATATTTTTTGAAGTTAGATGGGCTACTATAGAAAGTCCTTGTTTTAAGTTTTCTTTTAAAGTTATGAATTTCATATTTTTATATTATATTTATATATATTAAATAATAGTAATAATAAGGGGTGTTGATAAGTTTTTATAAATTAATTTTACCGCTATTTTTACTGGAATAAAACGTGTTTTTTTCTGTTTATATCTATGTTTAAAAAAATGTATTAATTAAAATTGATTTGGGGATAAAATTATTTTTTAATTTTTTATAAACAACTTATTAAAAGTTTTACACAGCATAAGAATCTCCTTATTAACAGAAATATTTTTGTTGTTAAGAATTTTTACACAATTAAAAAGATCCGTATAAAAGTTGTTTAATTGATTGAATATCTTGGTTTATTTTTTCATTTTCTTCTTTTTCTTTATTTATTTTATTATAAGCATGAATGGCGGTGGTGTGGTCTCTTCCCCCTAAAACCTCTCCTATAGTTGGATAGGATGTTTTTAATTCTTCTCTCATTATAAATATAGAAATTTGTCTTGGAGTAACTAATTCTTTTTTTCTTTTTCCTCCAATTAAATCTTTTTGAGCAATATTGTAAAACTGAGATACTATTTCTAAAACATCTTTTGGTGAAACAGATTTGATCTGATTATTGTTAGTCAGATCATTTAAAATATTTTTTACTATTTTTAATGTTGGTCTTAGATTATGAAATTCATGATAGGCAATTATTTTATTTAAAGCTCCCTCTAGTTCTCTAATATTATTTTGAATACTATTGGCAATATAATTTAAAATTTCTTCTTCTATAATATAATTTTTTTCTTTAGCTTTTTTTTCTAAAATTGCCATTTTTGTTTCGGTATCAGGTCGGCCAACGTCAGCTACCATTCCGGACTCAAACCTAGATATTAATCTTTTTTCTATGGCTGGTATTGCTTTTGGTGGTCTATCAGAGGAAAGAACTATTTGTCTGTCTCCTTGTTGTAACTCGTTAAAGGTGTGAAAAAATTCTTCTTGGGTTCCATCTTTTCCTCCCATAAATTGAACATCATCTATTAATAACAAATCAACATTTCTATATAAATTTTTAAATTCTTTAGCCCTACCTCCTTTAATAGAATCTATATAGTTGTTTGTAAACTGTTCACTGGTTGTATATAAAACTTTTTTATTAATCTTAGCCAATTCATTTCCCATAGCTTGTAATAAATGGGTTTTTCCAAGCCCCACTCCTCCGTAAATAAATAAAGGGTTATAAGCTTTCCCTGGATTAGCAACAATAGCCTGACAGGCGGCATAGGCAAGCTCTGTGGCCTTACCAACTATAAAATTAGAAAAAGAATATTTAGGATTTAATCCAAAACGGCTAACATTTGTTTTAACCTCTTCAATAATAGAGCTTTTTTCGCTTAATTGGTTTTTTGTAATATTGTTTTTTTTGTCTTTTCTTTCGTTGTTACTTTCTTCTTCTTTTTCTTTTTTTAGGTTAATTTTATATTCAAGTTCGGTTATTTTTTTTTCGGTTATTTTTTCAATTGAGCTTTTTATCGCTTTATAATATTTTTGCTCTAGCCATCTTTTAGTAAAGTCGTTTGGCACAGATATTATTACATGCCCATCTTCTATAGAATAAATAAAAGTATTTTTAAACCAAGTAATAAAATTTGCTCTGGATATTCCTATTTCTAGCTCTCCTAAAACCGCTTGCCAAATTTGTTCATTATTCATATTTTTATCTTTAAGGTTTAATTTTTTAGTAAGTTTATTATAGTAAAAAAAAACAAATAAAACAATTTAAAAATTGTTTATAAATTGTTAATAAGTTTATAAAAACAAAAAAACAGAAATTAATCTGTTTTTTATAGTGGGCGCACAAGGACTCGAACCCTGGACCCCTTCGGTGTAAACGAAGTGCTCTAGCCAACTGAGCTATGCGCCCTTTTTATAAAGAAGTGCCGAGAACAGGATTTGAACCTGCACAGGGCAACCCCCACAAGCCCCTCAAGCTTGCGTGTCTACCAATTCCACCACCTCGGCTATTTTTTAACAACTTTTTCTTTTAATTTTTTCTTATAACCTCTTTTTAGAAAATAAAGCTTAGCTCTTTTAACTTGAGCTTCTTTTTTAATTTCTATCTTGGTTATAGTTGGAAGATTTAGTGGAAAAATTTTTTCAACTCCAATGCCATCTGAAATTTTTCTTACTGTTATAGTCCCCCCAGTTTCGTTACCATGTTTTTTAGCAATAACAATACCTTCAAAATATTGAATTCTTTCTTTTTCTTCTCCTTTAGTATTTAATTCTTTGATCTTTTGATGAATTCTAATTGTCATTCCTGGTTTTATTTCTGTTTTTTCTTCTTTTTGCTTTATTTCAGTCATATTTTTATTTATAATATTAAATTAAAAAACAAGAAATTCTCTTGTTATTACATCTTATATATTTATTTTTTATTTGTCAATATCTTTAATTTTTTTAGAAACAAAGGATAATACCTTTTTAAAAACCTCTTGTGTATCTAAGTAGCTAGTATCTATATAACAGTCATAGTTTTTTTTATTATAAACATCAATGTTAAAATATTTTTTATATCTTTTTTTATCACTTAAATATCTTTCTTCAACACTATTTAAAACATCTTCTATTGTTTTTAAATTTTTACCTTCATTCCTATTATTTTCTTTTTTTAAATGTTCAAAAATTCTTTCGGCTCCAATTTTTTTGCTAACATCTAAATAGATTTTTAAAGAATGAGGAATAAAAAACCAAGAAGTTCTTCCTTCTATTATAAAATTATCATATTTTTTTCCAAGTTTTTTTTGGTAATTATCTACCTCTAGATCAGTCGATGGGTCTTTTTCTCCTATTTTATTATATTCTGCTAAGGTTAGCCCTCTTTTTTTGGCAGCTTCCCTTCTTAATCCTCCCATACAATAATGTGGCCAATTTAATTCTTTGGCCAGCATTTTAGCAATAGTACTTTTACCAGAGCCATGAAAACCACTAATAGATATTATCATAATTTTTTAATTTTATATTTTTATTATAGTTTTTTATAAATAAAAAGTAAAGGTATTTTTTATTTTTTTGGATAAATTTATTTATATTTTAATAGTTAAAAAATATAATATTAAGTAAATTAATAAAAATATTTTATTTTTTTATGTTTTGTGTTATAATTATTTTGTTATCCCTATTTCA
>CAZMNE010000020.1:0-12698 GCA_964567645.1 uncultured Gammaproteobacteria bacterium | reverse complement strand
ATTTGCATACATTTTGGGTTTTTTGATTTTCCAAAATGTAAGTGAACTTATTCATAGGCAAAATACTAACAAATATTGATAATAATAAGATAAAATAATTATTTTAATTTATTTTTAATAATTCTTCTAAATATTCTCTAGAATTAGAAAGCCTAGGGACTTTATTCTGTCCACCTAATTTGTTTTTATTTTTAAGCCAATCATAAAATAAATTATTCCGTGCTACAATAATTTTTGGTAAATCTAAAATTAAGTTATTATATCTTTTAGCTTCATAATCAGAATTTAATTTCTTTAAAGACTTATCCAACTCTTCAACAAAAATTTTTAAATCTTTTGGCTTGACTAAAAACTCTATCAACCATTCATGACAACCTCGCTGACTACCCTCCATAAAAACTGGACCAGCTGTATATTCGGAAATAATAGCTCCAGTTTTTTCACTAGCATATTTAATGGCTTCGTCAGCATTGGAGACCATTAATTCCTCTCCAAAAACATTAATAAAATGTTTAGTTCGACCAGCTACCTTTACCCTAAAAGGCTTTAAGGAGGTTATCTTAACTGTATCCCCTATTAAATAACGCCACAGCCCTCCATTAGTAGAAATAGCTAGGGCATAAGTTTCACCTACCTCAACTTCTGACACTAGCAAAGCCTGGGGACAATCCTTGTTTAATTCTTCCAGGGGTATAAATTCATAAAACACACCACTATCTAAAATTAATAACATATCATCTCTGCCGAGATCATCGTTAAAAGCAAAAAAACCCTCAGAAGCATTGTAATTTTCTAAATAATTCATTTTAGAACTAGGAATTATTTTTTCAAACTGAGCTTTATAGGGAGAAAAACTTACACCACCGTGCAAAAATAACTCCAAATTAGGCCAAACCTCCAAAATATTATTTTTACCAGTTATCTCCAGAACTTTATTTAAAACAACCAAGTTCCAAGAAGGAACCCCCGCCAAAGCGACTATGTTTTTGTTAATAGTCTCCTTGGCAATAGCTTCAACTTTTTCCTCCCAATCACCTAATAAAGCTGTAGATAATTTTGGAGCACGAAAAATTCTAGCCCAAATTGGCAAATTATTTACTAAAATAGCTGAAAGGTCACCGCAAAATAAGTCAAAAATATTTTTTCTAGAAGAAAAGGAACCACCCACACTTAAGGTTTTACCAGAAAATAATTTAGTTTCTGGTTTTTGTTTTATATATAAAGCAAAAACATCTTCACCCCCCTTATAGTGACATTTTTTTAAAGATTCTTTAGTAACAGGAATAATCTTACTATTACTATTAGTAGTCCCAGAAGATTTAGCAAACCACCTAATTTTTCCTGGCCATAAAACATTTCTTCTGCCTTGATGAGCTTTATCAATTTCAGAAAAAAGTTGTTCATAAGAAGACACTGGAACATTTCTTCGCCAAATCTCTAAAGCCTTTTTAAAATTTTCTTGGCAAATTTCACTATAATTATATTTTTTTCCCCAAATAGTTTTTTTAGCTTTTTTAATTAAATAAAAAAAGACCTTCTCCTGAGACGGGAATGGATTTTCCATAAATAAATTTATCTCCCGATAACGAGAGATAAATTTTAATTTTAATATTTTATTTAAGAAAAGCATAAAATTTTTATAATAAAAACTATTGAGCACAAGAACTTAAGCAATCATCACGCTCACTTCCAGCTGGAATTAAGTCACAAAAAGAACAATAATCAATGTCTTGCCCATCGCTTTCTGCCCCCAATTCAGAAATGGCATCAAATGGATCTAATAATTCAGACATATCTTTAAAGGACTTATCTTTAGGTAATTCAAACATATCTTCATCAACCTTCCAAGAAGAACACCTTAAATTAAAACGTTCATTCAAATCTAATCCTTCCTCGTCCTCAATACCAGAATCATCTTGATAATACTCATCGTCACTATCATCTTCCTCTATTTTCATTTTCATTCCATCCTTATTACTTAAATCGTCCCAAAAATAATTATAATTATCCTTAAAAATACTAACAGAATTTATTACTAATCCCTGAGACTTATCAGTAACGCGAGCCTCAGTTCTAAACCTCTCCTTTTTTCCATCAATATAATAAACAAAGTCCATCTCACCTTCTGGATTTTCTTGAGAAACTAAACATTTGAAAGATTTTCCTTTAGCAAACATCTCCTCGATAGACGCTTCATAGTTTTCTTCAAAATTTTCTTCATTAACATCGATTATGATGTCCTCATTTAAATTAGTGTTGTTTTCTTTTTGATTTTTTTGGCCACAAGCCGAAAGAGTCAAAATCATTACCAAAAATAATGGTAAAAAATAAAATTTTGTTTTCATAATTTTAAAATTAATTATTTTTATTTTCTAAAATATTAATATTTAATTCTTCTATCTGCTTTTTATCGACCCCGCAAGGAGAATTAGTCATCAAATCCTGTCCTCTATTATCCTTAGGAAAAGCATAAACGTCCCTAATTGATTCAAAATCATAAAGAGCCATAATAATTCTATCAATTCCTGGAGCATTTCCTCCATGTGGTGGAGCCCCATAAGAAAAAGCATTAATCATAGCCGAAAACTTATCATCAACTTCTTTTTTAGAATACCCAGCCAACTCAAAAGCCTTGTACATTATTTCTGGATTATGATTTCTAATAGCCCCAGAAGAAGCTTCAAAGCCATTAAAAACTAAATCGAATTGATAGGCTAATATCTCTAAAGGATTCTTAGTATTTAAAGTTTCTAGCCCCCCCTGTGGCATAGAAAAAGGATTATGGGCAAAATCTACTCGACCATCCTCTATCTCAGAATATTCATACATAGGAAAATCAACAATCCAGGCAAAGGCAGCTAAAGAAACGTCTTTTAGGTCCATCTTTTCGGCTACATAATTTCTGATATGACCCAAAGACTTGCAAGTAATCTCCCATTTATCAGCAGCTATAAAAATAATATCGTTTTTATCAGACAAGCATGTTTCTATAATACTATCAATTACTTCCTGTTCAAAATATTTACTCAAAGAAGACTGGACACCTTCTTCTTTTATCGTTATATAAGACAAACCCTTTAAACCCCTTTTTTTACCTTCTTCTATGATTAGATCTATTTCCTTTCTACTGAAAGACGCTCCGTCTTTAACACTTAAGGCCTTAACAACCCCTTTAGGTTGAGACAATTGGTCATCAAAGACAGAAAAACCCTTGTCTCTTACTATATCAGAAATATCTTTAATTTCCATCTGAAATCTAAGATCTGGTTTATCAGAACCAAAGCGATTCATAGAGTCTGTCCAAGAAATTTGAATAAATCTTCCATTTTTATCTAAATTCATAACTCTTTTTTCACTAAATTTTTCAACTATATCTATCATCAATGGCTCCATTATTTTAAATATATCATCCTGCTCCACAAAACTCATTTCCATATCAAGTTGATAAAATTCTCCATAATGCCTATCCATACGAGGATCCTCGTCCCTAAAACATGGAGCAATTTGAAAATATTTATCAACCCCACCGACCATCAATAATTGCTTAAATTGTTGTGGAGCTTGAGGTAAAGCATAAAATTCACCAGGATGAAGCCTTGATGGAATTAAAAAATCACGAGCACCTTCGGGTGAAGAATTGGCTAAAATTGGAGTTTGAATTTCTAAAAATCCCAAATTATGAAAATAATCTCGAGAATAGGATATAATTTTATCTCTATTTTGCAACATTTTTTGTAACTTTTCTCTTCTCAAATCCAAAAAACGATATTTTAAACGCAAGGCTTCATTAGCCTCTCCGTTTTTTTCTTCGTTAATTTCAAAAGGAAGTGGCAAGCTTTTATTTAAAACCTCCACTTCGGTAATTTCAACTTCAATCTCGCCAGTCTCAATGCCATTATTTATCATGTCTTGAGGTCGAGACAAAACCTTTCCCTTAATTTGGAGAACCCATTCATTTTTTATATCCTTTAGTTTTTCGGCTATATTAGAATTTCCGTTATTGGAATCAAATCTAGTTTGAGTTAAACCATACCTATCTCTCAAATCAATAAAAATAAGACCACCCATATTTCTATGGCTATTTACCCAACCTGATAAAATTATTTCTTGGCCAATATTAGAAGAATTTAATTCTCCGCAATTATGAGTTCTAAGCATATTATAAATTAAATTAATTAAAACAACCCTTTTTTATTAAAAAAAACTGAATATTCTTGATCAGCCCCCCGGACATGATCTATCCACCAATTTTGAAGAAAATCTTTTAACTGATTTTCAGAAAATCCTTTTTCCTTAAAAGAATTAATATTATTAATATATTCTTGATGCATTTTTTTATGTTCATCAGATTTGGGATAATCAAATTGATCAAAATATTTTTCTTCAGTTTTAAAATGATAATCAGCGTAATTTTCCAAATCTTTCATTATTTCTGTTTTAAAAATAATAGAAAAATCTTTTTTCAGAAAATAACTGGTTTAAAATATTAAACATTTTTTTATGCTGATCATCTATTTCCTTAACATTAACCGAATAAATTGGTTGCCATTTAAAAATCATATTTATATAAATTAATTTAATAATTAAAATTCAGCATTTTTAGGAGTACGAGAAAAAGGTATAACATCTCTAATATTGGCCATACCGGATAAATACATAATAGCTCTCTCAAAACCTAATCCAAATCCAGAATGCTTAATTGAGCCATATTTTCTTAAATCAAGATACCACCAATAATCCTCTTTTTTTAGACCCATTTTTTCAATTCTTTTCTCTAAATAATCCAATCTCTCCTCTCTTTGACTACCACCAATAATTTCACCAATTCCTGGAACTAATAGGTCTACAGCTGCTACAGTCTTACCATCGTCGTTTAAACGCATATAAAAGGCTTTAATAGCCTCAGGATAATCAGTTAAAAATACCGGGCCCTTAACAACCTCTTCTGACAGATAACGTTCATGTTCTGTTTGTAAATCTATCCCCCACTCTACTGGATAATCAAATTTTTTATCAGACTTTTTTAATATCTCAATAGCTTCGGTATAGGTCATTCGCTTAAATTCAGAATTAGCCACCAAGTTTAAACGATCCAATAATCCGGGGTCAATAAATTTATTAAAAAATTCCATTTCCTCGGGCAATTCCTTTATTATATATTTTATTAAATATTTTAACATTTTTTCAGCTAAATCCATGTTATCACTTAAATCAGCAAAAGCCATTTCAGGTTCTAACATCCAAAACTCACATGCATGTCTGGTGGTATTAGAATTCTCAGCTCTAAAAGTTGGACCAAAGGTATATACTTTATTTAACCCCATAATCAAAGCTTCAGCTTCTAATTGACCAGACACAGTTAGTCCTGTTTTTTTTCCAAAAAAATCTTTAGAATAATCAACCTCACCTTTATCATCCCTAGGAATGGGTTTATCTAAATCAAAGATTGTTACACCAAACATCTCCCCAGCGCCCTCACAATCACTGCTAGAAATAATAGGGGTATGAACATAAGAAAAACCCTCTTCTTGAAAAAATTTATGAATAGCATAGCTTAAAACCGACCTAAGACGAAAAACAGCTGAAAAGGTATTACTACGGACACGTAAATGAGATATTTCTCTTAAAAATTCAAAACTATGCCTCTTTTTTTGTAGAGGATAATCTAGCGGTGATAAGTTTAAAATTTTAATCTCACTAGCCTTTAATTCAAAGGGTTGTCCTGGGGCTGGCGATTCTACTAATATTCCACTAATTTCCAAAGAAGATCCAACAGAAACTTTTTCTATTTCAGAAAAATTAGATAAATTATCATCAAAAACAATCTGAACATTTTTAAAAAAAGTGCCATCATTAATTTCGATAAAACCAAGCCCTTTAGAGACTCTAACCGTACGAACCCAACCACCAATTTTTATCTCCTGATTAATAAATTTATCAGATTCTCTATATATATTTTTTATAGCTCTATATGACATAAAAAAATAGATTAATTAAATATTTAGATAATAATATAATATCTAATAAATCAACTTTTGGCAAGAAAAAAAACGATCCCAAGACCGCTCTTTTTATAAAATTAAGAAAAAAAATGATTTAAGTCTTTAAAACTCCAATAACTTTACCAGCCACCGAATAAGACTCCACATCATCTTGGTGAATATATATTGGTTCATAATTAGAAGTTGATTCTGATAATAACATAATCAAACCCCTATTCTGATCCTTTTTAAAACGCTTAATATTAGCCGCTCCATCAATGATAGACAAGACACAATCACCATTTTCTGGATTTTTATTTTCGGCATCAATTAAAACATAATCGCCATCATCAATATTTTCCTGACCTATGAGAGTTTTATTCATAGAATTCCCCTTGGCTCGAACTACAAAAATATTTTTTTTCTTCTTTAAAATACTCGGAGAAACTTTCAAATAGCCTTGAACCTGATTATCGGCCAGAGAAAGAGCCTCTCCGCAATTAGCCATACCATAAATTGGCAAAGATATTAAAGAAGAGTTTTTATTTTCTTCCTTTAAGGAAACCAAAAAATATTTTCCATCTTTGTTTTTCAATAAACCCCTCTTTACCAATTGCTGAAGATGGTGTTTTATTATTTGCGGCTTTTCTCTACCTAATCCAACCTTTTCTCCAATATCTCGCAAAGTTAATTCTGATAACTTTATTTTATTAGCTAAATTCATTAATTTTTTTTGTAATTCGTGCATAAAATTTAAAATTTAATTAATTATATTATAATTATAAAAAAGAAATGAGTCTTTGTCAAGTTTTTTGTCAAAAGTTATCCACAGGATTGACAAGTTTTATCTCTTGACAAGATTTTAATTATAAACTAAAATATAATTAGATCTTTTAATTTTAAAAATAATTAATTTTAATGCTAATTATTATCTTTTAATAATTAGTAAAAAAACAAATTTATGAATAAAGAAGTTATCTTCAAAGGAATTCCTTTTAAGGGACAATTCCCTTTGAAAGCAAAATTTAAAAGTGAGCCCGGTGTTTATATTATCGCCGATCGAAGAAATAAGATTGCTGACATTGGAGAAACTGAAAATTTACGAGAAAGGGTGGCTATCAAAAAAAACATCGGAAAACATCTTTGGTTTTACAAAGAACCAAACTCAAAGAATAGAATAAAAATTAAAAATTTTATGCTAAAAAGCTTTCAATTAGCTTAAGATACAAAAAATTAAAAGAACTAGTTTTAAAACTAGTTCTTTTAATTTTAATTAATTTGATAAATTCTATTTAAAATACTATAATAAAAATAAAATAATTAAATAAAAATATGATTAATTTAAAAAAAATAATAAAAATTAAAAACAATAACACTGAGAATAAAAAAACTTTTATCTCTAACATTATCAACTCTAGTGCTCCGAATATAGATTTTTATCTAATGGTTATCTTTTCAACCATTATAACAACCCTGGGATTAATCTCAGACAACGTCCCTTTAATAATCGCTGGAATGATTGTGGCCCCACTTTTATCTCCAATTCTAGCAATATCACTAGGAATAACAATTTTAAATTTAAAAATAATTTGGCGCTCAATAAAAATAGTTTTTGTAGCAATATTTTTTTCTTTAATTTTCTCTACTTTAACTGGAGCTATTTTCGATATAAAAATAAATCAAATTAATTACTTGGGTAGTATTGAGATAAGTTGGCTTTCTTTTACTATTGCCCTAATAGCCGGAATCATTGCTAGCTATTCATGGACCAGAGAAAATATAAAAGATTATTTATCAGGAGTAGCTATCGCTGTTACCATAATCCCCCCTTATCGCTCTTAGGATTGTTAATTTATAATTTTAACGCTAATTTGATTATTAAAGATTTGTTATTTTTTCTACTAAATATTACTGGGATATTATTAGGATCAATTTTAGTTTTTTTGTTTTTAAACTTCTATAAAATAAAAAAAACTATTGATAAAAATATAGAAAAAGAAATAAAAAAAGAAGAATCCGATGTCAATAATATCAATATATAAAATATGCAAACCCCAATTAGAAAAGGTGATAGAATACCTAGGGAAAAAATTGAAGCTAAAATAACCCTAGAAAAATATCAACAACTTCAAAAAATCTTAGAAAAACTAAAAAAAACACAATTGCAAGAAGCGGCTGAGGTTAAAGAATTATCTACCACCGGAGATTATTCGGAAAATGCTGGCTATCAAGAGGCTAAATATAGATTGCGTCGAATTAATAGCAAGATAGATAGAATAAACAATATTTTAACAAATGCCGAAATAATCGAAATTAATAATAGCGAAAAAATAGACATTGGAAACAAGGTAGAGATTGAATGTCAAGGAATTATAAAAAAATATCAGATCTTAGGATCACTAGAAACTAATCCCGAAAAAGGATTAATATCATATAATTCCCCACTAGGAAGCGCTTTATTGGGAAAAAAAATAGGAGAAATAATTCCCCTTGAAGTTAATGGAAAAAATAAAGAGTATAAAATAATAAACTTTAATTAAAGTTTATTACTCTTTAATTGGTGTCTAATAGATAAATAATTAGGAATTGTTTTTTGCACTAAAGACCAAAAATTTTGAGAATGATTAAATTCTCCGAGATGACAAAGCTCATGGACAATTACATAATCAATTAAATTTTCTGGTAAAAACAAAATACGGTAACTAAAATTTAAGTTTCCTTGTCGAGAGCAACTCCCCCATCTAGTTTTTTGATTTCTAATACTAATTCGTCCATATTTAAAATTATAAAATTGATTAAAATAATCAATTTTTTTATTAACCAGGCGACGAGCTGACTCTTTATATCTCTGATAAATTTTTTCATCATCCTCCTTAGAAAATATTATTCTATTATCAATTTTTTTTAACCTCTTAATTATCCAATCAGATTTAGCAATAATAAATCTTTCAATCATATTTTCACTAACTCTTTTGGGCTTAGTAGCAATAAAGCGACCATCACTATAAATACTAAGTCTCATGTTTTTAGCTCGATAACTAGTTTTAAGTTGATATTTTATTTCCCGATCAAATATTTTAATAATCCTTTCCATACTAAAAAAAATTATTAAAGATATCCTTAATTTCATTCCAAGAAGATTCCATAGTATTTACTAATTCCTCCAATTCAGGCGTTGAGGTTGAAGAAGCAAAAGAATCAAAATTTTGACAAGCATCATCAGACCATAAACCAAGTTTGTTTTCTCGAGCAAAATTTTCAGCTTCTTGAAATTCGGACTGATAATTATATGGAATATCATAAGTATATTCGTGCCCATAGCCATTTTCAATCATCCATTTATTAAAAAAAACATTGTCTTCTAAATATACATAACGCAATAAACGACCATACTTATCTTGATCCCCCTGAGAACTATCAATTTCTAGCCTCACCTTATGATTATTTAAAATTTCTTTAGCCTTATTAGAAGCTTCTTTGCCAAAACATTCCACTGTTTTTCTGGGATCAACAACCTCGGGAGTGTCTAATCCAATTAAGCGAATAGTTTTCAATTCCCCATCTATCTTAACCTTGATAGTGTCACCATCAACTATCTCCTCTACTAAATAATAATTTTCCAAGACATCATCTGAACTAGAATTAAATAATTTAGAAAAATCAATTTTAGAAATATTATCATCAACCAAGGAAACTGCCTGATTAATATATTCTGAATTTTCTAAATTTAAATCCGAATCAATTGAGCAAGCTGATAAAAAAAATATCAACAATAATGTAAAAAGTATTTTTATTATTTTAAATTTTATCTTCATAAATTAATTATATAATAATAAAAACAAAATAACAAACTTAGACTAATAAAAAAGCTCCTTTAATAGGAGCTTTATTTTAGGAAAGATAGGCACCAAATAGCGCCTGAACTTCTTCAGTCCAAATTTCCTCTTTAAAACCAGGTAAATCTCTGGCTAGCTTTTCCATCCTTGGTAATTGATTTTTACAAACATCCAGTAAAATCTCTTTATTATTTCCCTTCTTATCCTGTTCTAGGGCAAAGAGAATATATTCAAAAACCTCTACCGCCTCAAATATTAAAGCCTCTGGATACTTGTTTTCTTTGAGCCAAGCCATGATTTTCTGGGCTTCAACTGGAAATTCTTTTCTACCTTCAATGCAATATTGCAAAAGATAGGCGTAATGAAAAGAAGAAAAAACTTCTTCACCTAATTGTTTATATCTCTCAACAAAAGAATAATATTCATCAAGATCATCACAATTCTTTTTTTTACCATATTGAATATCCCTCTTTAACTCCCCCTCTCCATGATCATGAACCAAAAAAGCAGTAATAATAATGTCCTTATCAAAACAAAATCCATCAAAATACTTATTTAACTTTTCTACTAAAATTTTAGCCAGAATAGTAATTGAATAAGAATGTTGCAAATCGTTTTGTCTTCTAACACCTTCGTAGCTCTTCCAGCGCCAAACTTTTTGGAGAATCAATTGAGACGTTAACAATATATCAGCCACACCAGGCCAACTTTTTTCTAACCCCAAATGAAAAACTTTTTTTCTTTTACTAGATTTTTTTCTAACCATCACTCACTGATTTAAGTTAATACTATTTTTATTAATGTACTTCATTGTTTTTTATCACTTTAATTTATAAAAGTCAATACTCAACAAGCCAAATAAAAAAGACCTAATAATAGATCTTTTTCTTGTATACAATTTTTATTCAATAATTATGAAACCCTTTTAGCTCTATTTCTTTCTATTTCAGTCAAATATTTTTTTCTTAGACGAATATTTTGAGGAGTTACTTCTAGATATTCATCGTCATTCATAATGCTTAAGCCATTTTCTAGGGTTAATTCTACTGGTGGAGTTAATTTAATGGCCTCATCAGAGCCAGAAGCTCTAACATTGGTTAAATTTTTACCTTTAATTGGGTTAACCGCCAAATCATTCCCCTTGGAAACGTTACCGATAACCATGCCCTCATAAACTTCAATATTTGGCCCAATATACAAAACACCTCTTTCCTGCAAATTCCAAAGAGAATAAGCTAGAGCCTTGCCAGCAATCATAGAGATCATGGAACCTAGTTCACTTTTTTCAATTTTTCCAACATGAGGTCTAAAATCTAAAAAATGAGTACATAAAATTCCTTCCCCCCTAGTATCTACTATAAATTCATTGCGATAACCTAATAATCCTCGGGTTGGAATTTCAAATATTAATCTGGCTTGACCATTCTGATTTTTAATATTCATAATTTGCCCTTTTCTTTTAGATAATTTTTCGATAACTGAACCAGACATTTCTTCAGGAACATCAATAGTAACCTCCTCAAAAGGCTCATGGTCTACACCATTAATATTTTTAATAATTACTTGAGGTTGAGAAACTTGTAGCTCATAGCCCTCTCTTCTTAAATTTTCCAACAAAATTGCTATATGCAATTCTCCTCGACCATAAACTTTATAAAAACTATTGTCAGAAAAATCTATTTTAAGTCCAACATTAATTTCTAATTCTTTCTCTAGCCTCTCTTTAAGTTGTCGATTAGTAACAAATTTTCCCTCCCGACCAGCAAAGGGTGAATTATTAACCAAAAAATCAAGCGAAATAGTTGGTTCATCAATTTTAATAGCTGGTAAAGGTTCTTGGTCGGGATTTTCACAAATAGTCTCACCAATATAAATACCAGGCAAGCCAGCAATCATAATAATATCACCAGCCTTAGCTTCGCTAACTTCTTTTCTTTCTAAACCAGAGAAAGAAAATAATTTGGTTATTTTTTTGTTTCTAGTTTCTCCGTCTAAAGTTTTAACTACAATATCCTGATTTGATTTTATAATTCCACTATAAATGCGACAAATAGCCAAACGTCCTAAAAAATTATCATAGCCTAAATTAAAAGGTTGAATAGCCAAAGGTTTTTTTTCAGATTCAGAATCAGAGGCCGGTTTAATTTTTTCTAAAATTAAATCTAATAAGAGATTTAAATTGTCAGATTCATCTTCTAGCTTAATTTTAGCAAAACCTTGTTTAGAGGCGGCAAAAACAACAGAAAAATCTAATTGCTCATCACTAGCGCCAAGATCTAAGAACAATTCATAAACCATTTCCTGAACTTCTAGTGGACGAGCAGCTGGTTTATCAATTTTATTTATCACCACTATCGGATTTAAACCTAACTCTAAAGATTTTTTTAAAACAAATTTAGTTTGAGGCATGGGGCCCTCCTGGGCATCCACTAATAACAAAACACAATCAATGGAGCGAAGAATACGCTCTACTTCGGAGCTAAAATCAGCATGACCCGGAGTATCAACAATATTTATTTTGGTGTCCTTATAGAAAACTGAAGTATTTTTTGAATAAATAGTAATACCCCTTTCCTTCTCCAAGGCATTACTGTCCATACTAACACCTTCAACAGACATTCCGGTTTGTTGCATCAAAGCATCGGTTAAAGTAGTCTTTCCATGATCAACGTGAGCAATAATAGCAATATTTCTTATTTCCATATTTTTTATATTAATTTAATTTTAAAACAAAAAATTACGCTTCCAGCGTAATTGATATAAAGAAAACTCTATATCGATTTAATATAAAATAATAATACAACTTTAATTTAAATTAGTCAATTTTTTGTATTAGTCCACATTGTTTTGGAAATTAAACCATTATTTATTAAATAATCCA
>CAZMNE010000019.1:0-13125 GCA_964567645.1 uncultured Gammaproteobacteria bacterium | reverse complement strand
TAACCCCCAGAATCGTCGTATTTTAGAAAGAGGACTAGTCTGGGATTATGTAACTATTCCTGATGTTAGCGTTAATCCAACTTTAAAAAATAATTATCAGAAAGTTCTTTCAGAAAATAATTCTGATGTCTTTACCGTAAAAATTTCTGATTTAGTTCCAGGCTCTTATCCTTTTTTTAGAGCTTATGTAATTACTGAAGATAATGAAACTATTTATAGTAATGTTCAGGCTATTCAAGGAGAAAGAAGCGTCAGTATTCCCTTGATTCCAATTCCTTCTTCTGGCACAACCGCTAGCAATACTACCATTATTAGTGCTCCTAAATTTATTTTAAATTATGGAGCTGGTTCTGGAGGAGATATTGATGGTCCAGCCCTGCAGATTGTTGACAAAGGGAGTGAAGGGCAACCGGTTATTGCTAAAGCCTCTCCTGGCTATAAGTTTGTTAAATGGAGTGATAATGTTGTAAATAAAACCAGGGTTGACTCTCCAGTTGATTCTAATGTGGTAGTAGTTGCTCAATTTGAATTAGTTTGTCCAGAGAGTACTGTTTTTGATGAATATTGGGGTGATAGATTTACTTATGATACTGTAGCTATTGGTGAGCAATGTTGGTTAAAGCAAAATTCTCAAAAAACAGATAATAATAGAGGGTTGCTTCATTTAACTTATAGGTATAATAATTCTGATACAAATAAAGATCTTTATGGTCTTCTTTATCCCGGAGTTTTTGCTTGCCCTTTAGGTTGGCACGTTCCCTCTAAGGTAGAGTGGGAAGATTTGATTTCCTGGATATCTTTAGAGGGTGGTGTTATGTCTGGCTCCGAAGGAAAAGCTCTTAAAGCCAATACTTCTTTATGGAGTAATAATACTGGGACTGATGATTTTGGTTTTAGTGCTTTACCTGGTGGTAGATTAGTACCAGGTAGGGGATATAGAGATCTTAATACTAATGCTTATTTTTGGACTTCGACTAAGGTAAATTTTAGTACTCAGTATTATATTGTTTCTTTAGAAGGAGGCTCTGATAGAGTTTCTATAGGTGCTATTGATATTGGCGAGTATAATGGCCAAGGTATTCTTAATGAAACTTACGCTTTCTCAACTCGATGTATACGTGATTAGTTAATTTTAACTATTTTTTAATAATAATTTAAAGAGCCGTTAAGGCTCTTTTTTTATTATCTAGAAGTCTTCTTTTGGTCTTTTTAACGTAGCTTAAAAGTAATAAATATTGAGCGCTTAGTTTTAATCGCTTAATAAGAAGTTATGTTGGGCGTGATTATCAGGTAATTTTATTAATCTAATTCTTTAAAGGTTTTTTTGATAAAAATAATTTCAATAATTACGCCCTTAAGGCTTTTTAATAAATTAAATATATTTTTATGAAATTTTTAGAGAAAATAAAAAAAGATCTTATTGTTGCTAGTAAAAAGTTTTTATTATTTTTTAAAAAGAAAAAAACTAAAACTTTAATTAAAAAACTTATTTGGATATTTAGTATAATTTTAGTTATTTCGGTTTTTTTTGTTTTTTTAGTTCTAAGTATTTATGGTCCTTGGTGGAAAATTTGGCCAAAAAATATTGAAGGTAGTATTGCTTTAAATCGATTAGCTATTTCTGTTTACGAAGAACCTTATTGTCGAGCAGATTGTTATTTAGAAAGGGAATCGTATCGTCAAGCTATTATTAAAAGATTAAATCAACCTAAATTTGTTAGTAGATTAGAGAAAATAGTTTTTAATGAAGAGGAAAATTTAAATTGGCGCTTGGAGATAATATCAATTTTATCATTAATAAAAAATGATTTGGCTATAGAAAAATATCAAAATTATTTAGATTCAGATTTGGGTAATTTAGAAATAAAAAAAGCTTTAAATTATTATTTTTCAGATAATTTAATAAGTTTTGATTATTATAATAACCTAAAAAAAACAATTAACGATATTTCTATTTCTGAAGAAGAAAAAATATTGTCTTTAAAAAACTTAGAAACCTCTAATCAGTCCCTAGCTAATTTTTATTTAAATATTTTAAAAGAAAATATTGGAGAAGATTTTAAATTGGAGATATTAAAAGCTCTGGCTTCTGATTCGGGTAGACTTTCTTTGCCTTTAAATGAATTATTGATAGTTTTAGAAAAAATTATTTATTTTTCTAATTATTATCAATCTAAGAGAGTGGCTTTGTTTATTTTATCTGATTTTTTAGAAAATAGTAAAAATATTGAGGCCCATGATTGGCTTATTGGGATAATTGAAGAAGGAGATATTGATAAATTTAGCAAATATCTAGCTATTGATATTATAAACAATTATTTAGAAGAAAAATATGATTTTCCTTCTATAAGCTCCAAAGAATGGGATTATTATTATGGTCAAAAATAGGATTGGTTGATATTTTATTTTTGAAGTTGAATAAAATTAAACCATGAATTACATAAGAAATAGTTTTTCTATTTCGTTATAATTAATTTTTAGAGTTATGCTTTTTTCAAAAAAATTGGCGCTTATTATAAGCGCCTTAGTTTTATCATTTTTCTTTTGGCAACCAGTTCGAGCTATGCCGATTGGAACTTTATTATATCGAACCTCCAATGATGGAAATTTATATGGCTATAATACTACGCAATTAGTAAATGTAAAGAACAAGATGGTAAAAAATATTTATACTGGTCATGTGGCTATATATATTGGTCAAGAAGAGGGCGTTGATTATATAGTTGAGGCTACCGCTAATGGGATAGTTAAAACTCCCGCTAAATATTTTTTAAATTCTAATAATAATGAACAAATTATTGGAGCTAAAATACCTAAAAATATGACCGAGGCTCAGAGAATAAAGATAGTAGAGTTAGCCAAAAAAATGGCTGAAAGTAATTTGTCTTATGATTTTGATTTTAAAAAGCAAAAGGGTCCCAGTAGCGGGGAGTGGATTTGTGTGGGGGTGACTGAAAAAATATATGAAAGTGCTAATATTTCCAATCCTTTAGATTTATCCCAGTTAGAGTATAACCCTGATCTGTACGGGGTTGATATTACTCCGGATGGTTTTGATAATTTTAGTATTATAAATAATGAAACCGGAGATTGCTTGTCAAAAAATTTAGAATTTTCCAAAATAGAAGCCGATAGTCGCACTTTGATTCCTTTTCCGGAAATTTTTGGTTTTAATGCTGGATTAGAATATTCTGGAGAAAGATTTTTCTTTTTTCCCATAACTCAATATTGGCAAAATAGTTTAGAAAATGTTCCAGTTGATATCTTATTGGAAAGTGATTTTAATGATAGCGAAATTAGAGGAGATATCCCAGAGCTAGCTATGATTTTTAAATGGAGCTTAGTTAATAATCCTAATTCTTCTATAAATAGAATAATTAATAATATTATTGCTTTATTTTCTAAGAATAATAATAATCCAATTGAAAATAATGATAATTCTGAAGAGGGCGATGATAATTATTCCGATGATGATTTAATTGCTACCTCGACTGATCCGGGTGATTCTAATATTTCTGATGATGATTTAGATATATTAGATAAACCAGAAGATGAAGAAAACGAGGATAATCAGGAAGATGAGGGGGATAATAATGAAGATGATGAAGACGATGGTTCAATTATAATTGAAGAGGGGGATGATGAAGATGAGGAAGATGACAATGAAAACAATAATGAAGAAAGTGAAGATAATCAGGAAGAAGAGGATAATAATAATAATGAAGAAGAGGATAATAATAATGACGATCAAGATGAATTAGATATTTTAACTAATAAATTATTAATTAGTAGAATTTATACAACCCTAACTGATGATTATATTGAATTATATAATCCAAATAATATTGCTTTAAATTTAGAAGAATTAAATATTAGATTATATAAAACTAAAACTAGTGCCACTCCTTCTTTAATATTGAGAATTGGTAATTTAAACGATGGTTCTTATCCCGGTGGGACTATTATTCCAGCTCAGGGGAAATACTTAATTGCTCGTAGTTCAGCTGATATAACTATAAAAAATCAGGCTCAGGCCATTATTACCCGCAGTAACTTCACTTTTACTGGTAATGGTTATACTATTTATTTAAGTCAGGGGGTGGTTTCTAGCAATACCGATGAAGATATTATTGATAAGGTCGGTTATGGTAGTGCTATTTATTTTGAAAGCCTTCCAGCTTTAGAAATTTTAAATAATCATCTTCTGGTTAGAAAAGCTAAAAATAATTCCACTGCCATATCAATGAAAGAAGATGGTCTGGATTTTTCTTTAGGCAATTCTTTTGATTCTAATAATAATAATTTTGATTTTGTGTTAATTAATTTAATTCCTGAGGATAATGATAACGATAATGATAATAACGACAATAACAACAATGATGATGACGATGATAATAATAACAACAATGATGATAATACTGATAATGAGGATGATGAAAATGATAATGATAATAACAATAATGACGAAAACAATAGTGAGGCGACTTCTTCACCTCAATTGTTAATTAGCAAGATATATACTACTGATACTGATGATTATATCGAAATATATAATCCTAATGATTTTGATATTAATTTAGAAACATCAGGAATCAGACTTCATAAAACTAAGACTAGTGTTAGCCCTTCTTTGGTAATGAGAATAGGTAATTTAGTTGATGGTTATTATCCGGGGGGAGTAAATATTTCTTCTCATGGAAAATATTTAATTGCTCGAGCTTCGTCTTCAGAGGAAATACTAAATCAAGCCCAAGCTATTGCCACTCGGAGCGATTTTACCTTTACGGGAGATGGTTACACAATCTATTTGGGCGATGATACTATCTCTAACGATAATGATGAGGATATTATTGATAAGGTTGGATATGGAAACGCTAGCTATTATCAAGTTTTGCCAGCTTCGGAAATATTAGATCATCATCTTTTAGTCAGAAAAGCCTTGGCTAGCTCCACGGTTGAGTCTATGTCGCTTAATGGTTCAGATTTTAATATGGGGCATGGTTTTAACAGTTTAAATAATAATTTTGATTTTGTTTTAATAAGTTTACTAGAGGATGAAGAAGAAAATGGCGAGGAAGAAGAAGATGAGGAAGAAGAAAATAATAATGAAGAAGATGAGGAAGAAGATGAGGAGGGGGATGAAGGTGATGATGAAGAATTTTTGGAGGGAGAAGAAAACGATGGAAATTTTTTTAATTATTGTATTGATCCCGGTCTATATTTGAATAATATTATTCATCTTTGGCACTTAGATGAATGTCAGGGAACTTCTACTTTTGATTTTGCTGATAATAAAATATCTTCCATAGATTCAATTTGGCAAGAAGGAAAATTTGGTTGTGGGTTAAAACAATATTATTCTCAACCAAGTCTTTCCACTACTTTAAATAATTCCTTTGACTCTAATAATTTTTCCGTTTCTTTTTATTACAAGAATTTATTTTTAAATTCTCGACCAACAATTAAGTTTTTCAACTCTGTTAGCGGAGACTTCTTTAGGATTATGCTTTACCCTAGCTTTACTGATTTTTATAATGTACCTGGAGTTGATTCTCGAGTTAGGAGTCTAATTTGGCCTAACGATGATAATTGGCATCTTTTTACTTGGGTGGTTAATAAACCAAATAATTATTGGGCTATTTATAGAGATGGACAAGAGGTTTATCGAGTTGAAATGGGTTTAAATATGTTTATAGAGGTAGATAAATTTAGTATTAAAGGAGATAATGGTTATAATTTAATGGACGAAATAATTTTATTTAATAGAGCCCTGACTCCTAATGAAATTAGTCAAATTAATGATTATGATTTACCAATAAATACTGTTTCCTGTCAGGCGATTAGCCCAAAAGTCCCAGAGATTATAAATTATTGGAATTTTGATGAAACAATGGGGGAGTTGGCTAATGATATTGTTGGGCAAAGTCATATGACTATCTCTCCAGAAAACCGAGTTATAACTGGTTCAGTCAATAATTATTTAAAAGTTTCCTCTAGTTTTCCGGAAATTTTAGTTGATTTTATTAATCCTTATTCTAGTACTGACTTGGCTATGGCTTTTTGGTGGAAAAATGAAAATTCTTCTAGCACCGATTCACTTATAAAATTAATGACCTCCAATAAAGATATTTTTGGTTTAAATATTAATAGTCAAGACGTATTTTGTTATTTTAATGATAATAATTTTAAGGCTAATGACGAGGAGCTTTTAATACCAAATGATGGATTATGGCATAATATTGTTTTATCTTATAGTTCTTATTGGTTAAAATTAAATATATTTGTTGACGGAGAGTTAAAAGCTTCTTTTTCTAAGGATTGGCTGGACTCAAGTTTGGTTAGAAAGTTAATTATTGATTCTTCTGAAGATGATTATTATTTAGATGAATTAAGTATTTGGAATTGGTCTTTAAATTTAGCTGATATCAGCACTATTTATAATATTCAAAAAACTCATTTTGGATATTAATTAATTGACTAAAAAGAGTCTTTTTGTTAAGATTTAGTTATAGGAATACTATCAAATAAATTGATAGTATTCCTATTAAACTAAATAGATGGTTACTGTATTTATTTATAAATATAGAGGAAAGTCCGGACTCTCAATAGTTGATAGTGGATAACGTCCACCGCCATCTCTTCGGAGGTGGTAGGGAAAGTGCCACAGAGACAATACTACTTCAGCCCATGCTTGGATTGAAGGAAAGGTGAAAAGTTGATTGATGTTGTCTATTTTTTAGATGGCTACAATCTTTACCCTTTGGTGACAAAGGTGTTATGGTAAACCCTATCAGAGAGCAAGAGCAAACCATGCCTTTCGGGGCATGATGAAAAGTAGCTCGCCTGAGCCTGTCGGTAACGCCAGGCCTAGATAAATGACCATCCCAGGGCTTGTCCCTCGGACAGAATCCGGCTTATTTTTAGTTTAATTTTATATTTAAGCCTATTATTATATCTATGAAAAAAAGTGAATTGTTTTTTTCTTTTATTTTGGTTCCTTTAGATTTTATTTTAATAATATTAGCTGGAATTTCAGCTTATTTTATTAGATTCTCTCGTTTTACTACTGAAATTAGACCAGTTGTCTTTAATCTACCTTTTTCCGAATACTTTAAGGCTATTTTATTGATTTCCTTTTTGTGGGTTTTGATCTTCGCTATCTCTGGGTTATATTCGGTGCATACCAAAAGATTAAGTCAAGAAATTTATCGAATTTTTTTAGCTTGTTCGGCTGGCTTTGTATTAGTTGTAGTTTTGATTTTTTTTCGTAGAGAATTATTTGATTCTCGTTTTATAGTATTATTGGCCTGGGTGCTAGCTATATTTTATACCTCGGTTGGAAGAACATTAATATATTGGTTAAAGAAGGTTTTATATTCTCATGGGATTGGTATAAAAAATGTTATTTTAGTTGGTTCTAGTAAAACTGGTGATAATTTAATCAAGGAATTTTTTAGCAAAAAATATTCTGGGTTTAGGGTTGTTAAGAGGGTTCGCGATTTTTCTTTAGATACCGCCAAGGAGTTACATGATTTTATAGTAGATTTCAATAAAGAAAATTTATATAAAAAAGAAAAAATTGATGAAATTATTCAAAGTGATCCTAATTTGAGCAAGGTAGAGTCTCTTCGATTATATGATTTTGCCAATGAAAATCATATTACCTTTAAATACGTAGCTGATTTATTGGAGGTTAAGGTTTTAAAAACAGAAATTTCAGAAATGGCCGGCATCCCAATTGTAGAGGTTAAAAAAACGACTCTAGAGGGTTGGGGGAGAATAGCTAAGAGGATTTTTGATATTATTGTTTCTGGTATAATTATTATACTTTTATCTCCTATTATCATAATCACTATTATTTTAATAAAAATTGATTCCAGTGGTCCGGTCTTCTTTTCTCGTCGAGATGATGGTTCTCCGGTTTTTAGAGTCGGACAAGGAGGGCAGCCTTTTCGCTATTTTAAGTTTAGATCAATGATTCCAGGCACTGACAGCATGAGATATAACGAATTATCTGATAAAAATATTAGGAAAGATGGTCCGATGGTTAAAATTGAAGATGATCCTAGAGTTACTAGGGTGGGGCGTTTTATTAGGCGTTGGAGTATTGATGAATTGCCAGAATTATTTCTTGTTTTTATTGGTCGAATGAGTTTAGTGGGACCTCGTCCTCATTTACCAGAAGAAGTGGCTAAATATGAACAACATCATAAAAAAACTTTAACCATTAAACCAGGTATTACTGGCTTAGCTCAAGTTTCTGGTCGAAGTGATTTATTATTTGAAGAAGAAGTTAAATTAGATATTTATTATATTGAAAACTGGTCATTATTGCTAGATATTTCTATTTTACTTAGAACTCCTTTGGCCGTTTTAAAACATAGAAAAGCTGAATAATATAATTATGAAAGTTGCTTTAATACACGATCATTTAGCACAGGATGGTGGAGCCGAAAAGGTTTTAGAGGTTTTTTCTAAAATGTTTTCAGATGCTCCTATTTACACCTTGTTATATGACAAAAAAAATGTAGCTCATCGTTATCCAAATCGTCGGATCGATGCTTCAATTATTCAAAAAATGCCAGGGGGGGTTCGTTTTTATCAATGGTATTTGCCTTTTATGCCGATGGCGGTAGAGTTTTTTGATTTACGTGAGTATGATATTGTTATTTCTGATACTAGCTCTTTCGCTAAAGGAGTTATTACTCCGGTTGATACTATCCATATTTGTTATTGTCATACTCCAACTAGATATTTATGGAGTGACACTCATCAATATATTAATGAGTTAAAATATAATAAAATTTTAAAGAAAATAGCCTCTTTAATTCTTAGCTGGATTAGAGTTTGGGATAAAATGGCAGCTGATCGAGTTGATTATTTTATTGCTAATTCTAAAGTTGTTCAGGCTAGAATTAAAAAATATTATAAAAGAGATTCAGTGGTTATTTATCCTCCGGTAGAGACCAAAAAATTCTATATCGCCAAAGAATTGGGAGATTATTTTTTGATTGGTTGTCGCTTAGCTCCGTATAAAAGAGTTGATCTAGTTATAGAAACTTTTAAAAAATTAGGTGGTGACTATAAGTTAAAAATTTTTGGTGATGGAGTTGATTTGAAGCGCTTGAAGAAGATGGCTCATGGTTATGATAATATTGAATTTTTAGGTCGAGTTAATGATGAGTATAAGGCTGAATTATTTAGCAAATGCTTAGCTTTCTTAAATCCCCAGGAAGAAGATTTTGGTATTTCTAAAGTTGAGGCCATGGCCTCTGGTCGTCCGGTTATTGCCTATAAAAAAGGGGGCGCCCTAGAGACAGTTATAGAAGGGCAGACAGGATTATTTTTTACAGAGCAAACTATAGACTCTTTATTACCGGTTGTACAAAAGTTTTATACAGATATTAAAAAGGGGATTAATAATTGGGATAGTCAAAAAATTAGGCAACATTCTAATAGTTTTTCTTTAGAGAAATTTGAAGAAAATATTAGTAATTTTATTAAAAGTGTGACCCCAGATAAATAATGTTAAATTATGAGAATAGGTATTGATATTAGAGTTTTATTAGATAAAAATTATAGTGGAGTAGCTAGTTTTACTTTTCAATTATTAAAGAATTTAATAAAAATTGATAGGCAAAATGCTTATTATTTTTTTTATAATTCCTTTAAAGAAGCTAAAATTCCATTTTTATCTAAAGAAATTTCTATTAAAAAAACTAGATATCCCAATAAATTTTTTAATTATTTTTTACAAAAAATATTTAATTATCCAAAATTAGATAAAATAATTGGCGGTTCGGATATATTTTATTTACCTCATTTTAATTTTGCCTCTTTTTCTAAGAATAGCAAGAGTATTATTACTGTTCACGACCTATCATTTCTTCGTTATCCAGAATTTTTTAGTTTTAGAAAGAATTTTTGGCATTGGGCCCTGAATATTAAAAAAAATATTAATAAATTTGATAAAATTATAGCAGTTTCGCAAAATACTAAAAATGATTTAATAGAGTTATTAAATGTTTCTGGGGCAAAGATAGAGATTGTTTATCCTGGTATTTCAGAGGAATTAATCAAATTTCAGCAAAATTATTTTAATAATGAAGCTTACAATCTATTGAAGGAAAAATATAATTTAAATAAAGATTTTGTTTTATATCTAGGAACAATTGAGCCTCGAAAAAATATTTCTGGGATAATCAAGGGGTATAATAAATTGAGAGATAGCGGAGTTGATTGTCTACTAGTTTTGGCTGGTGGCTGGGGCTGGAAAACTAAACAAATTAAAAAAGATTGGAAAAACTCTAAATATCGAAAAGATATTAGATTTATTGGATATATTGATGAAAAAATAAAGCCATATTTATATAAGATGGCCAAAGTTTTTGTTTATCCCTCTTTTTATGAGGGATTTGGTTTTCCTCCGCTAGAGGCTATGTATTTTGGTTTACCAGTTATTTCTAGTAATGTTTCTAGCTTGCCAGAGGTTTTAGGGGACGCTGCTTTTTTGGTTAACCCTGATAAAGATGATGAAATTTTTCAGGCTATTAATCTGGTGTTAGCTAGCCAGGATGTTAGAGATAAATTAATTGAGGCTGGGCAAAGGCAGGTTAATAAATTTACTTGGGAAAAAACAGCTAAAAGATATTTACAAATTTTTAAAGAAATGTCTAAAAATAATTATGATAAATAATAATAAAAAAAAAGTTTTGGTAGCTATTTCTGGTGGAGTTGATTCGGCTGTAGCAGCTAAATTATTAATTGATCAAGGTTATCAAGTCTCAGGAATATTTTTAAATTTTTGGAAAGAGTCCCTGGAAAATACTTCGGAAAATAAATGTTGTTCTTTGGAGGCCCAGATGGACGCTAAAAAAGTTTGTCTTAGCTTGGGTATTCCTTTTTATACTTTTAATTTTTCCAAAGCTTTTAAAAAAGAAGTGGTTGATAATTTTTTAACTGAGTATTCTTGTGGAAACACTCCTAATCCTTGTGTTATTTGTAATAAAAAAATAAAAATTGGAGGACTCCTGGAATATGCCCAAACCTTAGGTTTTGATTTTATTTCTACTGGCCATTACGTCAGAGTCGAAAAAGAGGGGGGGCGGGTCAAAATGTATAAAGGCTTTGATAAAGATAAGGATCAGTCTTATTTTTTATATTCTTTAAGCTCTAAACAATTATCCAGTGTTTTATTTCCTTTGGGAAGATTAAAAAAACCTTTTGTTAGACAAATAGCCAAAAAAGCTAATTTAATAGTAGCTTCTAAAAATGATAGCCAAGAAATTTGTTTTATTCCTGGAAAAAGACACAATGAGTTTTTAAAAAGACATTTAAAACTAAAAGGTGGCGATATTAAATTGTGGCCCAGTCAAGAAATTATTGGTCAGCATCAAGGATTAGCTCTTTATACTATTGGGCAGAGAAGGGGGATAGAAATTGGTGGAACTGGGCCATATTATGCAGCTAAATTTGATCATTTAAATAATATTTTGTATGTGGTTAAAAATTTCGATGACCCGGTTTTATATAATTTAGAAATGAAAGTCAAAGATATTAATTGGATAAATATAAAGGATTTAAAATTTCCTTTAAAGGCTGAGACAATTATTCGTTATCGTCATAAGCCAGTTAGGTGTTTGATTAATTATAATAAAAAAGATAATATTGCTACAATAAAGTTTACTAGAAAACAACGAGCCATTACTTCTGGTCAAAGTGCCGTTTTTTATAAAGGATCAGAGGTTTTAGGTGGCGGGATAATTATTTAAAACATAGATTTTAAAAATAAAAAAAGCGGATTTTTCCGCTTTTTGTTTACCAAAGAATTTGTTCTTTGGTTAAAAGATTTTTTGGACAATAAGGGATGGATTTATAAAATTCAGTTTCTCCTATTTTTTCTATATCTTCAATTGTTGCCTCATGGTTTATGGAGGTAACCAGATCAACTTCTTGATCGGTCATTGTAGCTAAAATAATTGGAACCTGATTTTTGCATATTCCTAAAATTTCTTCTAAAAAATTAGTTGTTTTTTTTACTTTTTCCCATAGAATTTTTCTTTCTTTTCCTTCATCCATTACTAGATAAAAATTTTTTATCATCCAATCTCTTAAAAATTTAAAAGCTTGGCTTTGATTTGATTTTTTAAAAGAAATAGAACCTTCTTGGGCACTTTCTAGGCAGAGGGAAATTATGCAATTATTTATTTGTTCCCTTTGAGTTTCTCCTAAAAAATATAATTCTTTGGGAATATTTTTTAATTTTCCTAGTTTTTTAGCGTCATTGATATCAGAAAAAAGATAGGCAATTTTATCTGCCAACATTACCACATTATATTCCATAGGAATATCGATAATGATATTGATATCCTTGACACCCCTAGAGTGATAAGTTATTCCTTCCAGGGTTTCAAATGATAGATTTAGTCCCAATCCTTTTCTTTCAATTTTTTCAGCCACTGTTAAGCTAAATATTTCATGATGAAAGTTTTCATCATAATTTTTTTGAATAAATCTTTCCCCTAAATGACCAAAGGGGGTGTGACCAAGGTCATGTCCAGCGGCTATTGCTCCAACTAAGCTGACGTTAAGACCTAAGATTGTAGCAATGGTTTCGGCAATTGATTTTACCTCCAGAGAATGAATTAGTCTGTTTCGAATTAAAACATTTTCTGGAAAAGTAAAAACTTGAGTTTTGCCGTTGAGTCTCCGAAAACTTTTGCTATTGATAATTTTTTGAATATCAAGAATAAAAGGGTTTATCTCGTCCATGAGATGGTCAGTGGCCAAGAAAATATTTTCTTTATTTTTTCTTCCTCGACTTTGCTCAAGGGCTAGTTCTTTGAAGCAACCTTTGATTTTCTGTAATTTCTGAAATTTTTCCATATCTTTCTTTTTTTATTTAGTTTTTAATGATCTTTTTAACGTTTAATTTTACTTTAATTGTTTATTTTTGTCAATATTTAAAATAAAAAAATCCTTAAAATTTAAGGATTTTTTGTGCCGATGGTGGGACTTGAACCCACAAGTCTTGCGACACACGAGTTTGAGTCGTGCGTGTTTGCCAGTTTCACCACATCGGCGATAATAAGGAGATTATAAATTATTTTATATTAATTGTCAAAA
>CAZMNE010000018.1:4996-14469 GCA_964567645.1 uncultured Gammaproteobacteria bacterium | reverse complement strand
TTTTACTGATAAATATGGCATAATTTAAGTATGAAAAAGTTTAGAATATTTTTATATAGTTTTTTATTTTTTGCTATTGTTGGGTTGGCTTTTTTTTATTTTGCTCCCTTTGGAAAAATAACTTATCGGCATGCTTTTTCTAGGCAATATTTTTTAGGTAAAGGGTTTTTTTATAAATTTGGTCCCAGTGAAAGAGTTATTGATAATAAAATAATAGGAGATCCGGTTTATTTTTATTTAAATTCTCCAAGAAATTTTTTCCAAGCTAAATTAACAATGAAATATAAAATTAGTCCGCAGGTTTTGGAAAATAACGATTTTATAAACATTGAAGCTGGTGTTTTAGTTGATAAAGAAAATTGGCGATATAATTTAAAACCAATCTTTAATAATGTTTTATTAAATCTTTCTGGTGATCAAAACATCCAAATTAGCAATGGTTTATTTTTTTATCAAAAAAATAATAATTTTAAAAATTATCAAGATTTTTTAGATAATAATGACTTTTCATCAACGGTTTTTTATAATTATAATTTAAATTATCAATATTTTTTACCTAATTATCAACCAAATAATAGTGAGCAGAATTTAATTATAGAAAATATTAGAGGATCATATTCTTTTTATACTTATGTTAAAAATGAAAATTTAGATATTAATTTTGATTTTTTAGATTTAGATAAAAATTCTCAAAATGATATAAAAAAATTATCAATTTTAGTTTATTTTCAGGATGAATTAATATTTTCTGAGAGCGGCATCTTTTCGGATGATAATTCTTTAAATTATTTATTAAGTTTGCCAGGTTTACCCGAGGGTTCTTATAAGGTTGAGATTAAAGCCGATGATCAAGTTTTAACTAAAAAAATTGATACCAAATTAAATAAATTATCTTTTATAAATCGAGTTTGGTTTGACCAGAAAAATAATGGTTTTGAAATATTTTCTAATAAAAACAATTTTAGAGTTAAGGCTTTAGAGTCTTCTTGCTTGGGAGAAATAGAAATCAATAATAAAATTTTTTTAATTGATAAAATATTTCAGCAATTTAATATTGAAATTAGCAAAGAAAAGAAAAATTTAGAGCCATTAACAAAAATAAATTCAGATTCTTGTGGCCTTTTAATAGAAAATAATGGCCTGTTTTCTTTTTCAGAGAATTCTTTTTTAGACCCAACTTTAAATAAGTTAGATCAATATACTGATATAGAAAATATAGATTTTATTTTAGCTGATTTTTCTTTGCCACAAAAAATAAATGATTATTATGTTTCTGAAATTAATATAAACTTAGAAGGGGCCGTTAAAGAAAAAGATGGTTATAATTTTATAATTTCGGCTCCTTTTTTAAAAAATATAACGGAAGATCAATATATTGAAATTAAAGAAATAAAAATAGAATTAGTCGGTAAGAATTTGTTTACAAAAATAAAAGAAGAAATAAATGAAAGATTTAGAAAATAAGTCAATTAAATATATTAAAGAATTATTTTATTTTTTTAGTATAGCTTTGGGGTTATTATTTTTATTGGAAATAATTTGGCCTAATTTTGTTTTAGCTTATTTTAATCTTAATTTTTTATTATTAGCCTGGATATTATCTTGTTTTTATTTAATTTTTAAGGAGTAATTAGTTTTTTTTAATCATTATGATATAATAATTCTATGAAAATAAACAAATTTTTAAATCCTAAATATGTAGCTGTCGTTGGTGCTTCTAGTGATTCAACTAAGGTGGGTCGAAAGATTTTTGATAATTTAATTTTAAATAAAAAAACAAAGGTTTTCCCTATTAATAATAAAGAAAAGAAAATTGCTGGATTTTTGGCTTATCAAGATATCAATAATTTGCCGATAAAAGATTGGGGAGGGTTATTAGTAATTATTGCTATTCCGGCCAAATTTGTTTTAGATGAAATAATTAAATGTTCTAAATTGGGTATTAAAAATTTTGTAATTATTAGTGCTGGCTTTAAAGAGGTCGGAGGATTAGGTTTTAAAATGGAGAAAGATATATTAAGCCTAGCCCAAAAAGAAAATCTTAATATTTTAGGGCCTAATTGTTTAGGATTTATTAATAATAATATTTCTTTAAATGCCACTTTTTCTAATTTTTTTCCAGATAAAAAAAATATTAGAAAAAATAATATAGCCTTTTTATCTCAGTCAGGTGCCATTGGTAGCGCCGTTTTGGATTGGGTTGCTAATAAAAATATTGGATTATCTTATTTTATTAGTTTGGGAAATAAAGCTGTATTAAATGAAAATGATTTTTTTGAGTATTTTTATCAAGATAAAAAAACCGATTTAATTGTGGCTTATTTAGAAGAAATTTCTCAAGGTCCTAGATTTTTGGAATTAGTCTCTAAAATAAGCAAGACTAAGCCAGTGGCAATTTTAAAGACTGGCAAAACCGAGGCTGGCAGCAAGATGGCTTCATCTCATACGGGAAGTTTAGCTGGTTCACATGAAATCACCTTATTAGCTCTAAAAAAAACAGGAGTAATTATCTTGGAAAATATTAATGAATTATATAATTTAATGAGATTGGTGAGGGGGCCTATCAAAGATATCCCTGGAAAATTGGCGATAGTCTCTAATGCTGGTGGGCCAGCAGTCTTAGCGACCGACGAAGTTTCCTTGCAAAAAATGTCCTTAGCTAATTTTTCTAGTGAAACAAAAAATGATTTAAAAAAGAATCTTCCTATTTTTGCTAATATAAAAAACCCTTTAGATATTTTAGGTGATGCTGGGCCTGATAGATTTGCCCAGTCTTTGAAATTGGTTTTAAAAGATAAGAATGTTTCTTCGGTTTTAATTTTACTAACTCCTCAGAGTATGACTCAAGTTGAGGCTACGGCTGAGGTAATTGGAAAAATTAAATCTGAGAATAAGGAAAAAGACATTGTAACTTGTTTTTTGGGGGGAGTGGAAATTGCCAAAGGGAAGAAGATATTAGCCAAATATTTGGTACCAAATTTTGATTCCCTGGAAGAGGCTATTGGACTTTTAAATAAAATAGAAAATTATAAAAACAATAGAAAGAAAATTAAAAAATATATAAGGCAGTTAGATTCTAATAAAGATTTTTCTAAAGATTCTGGAGTAGTTGATTATTTAAAATCTTTTCAATTATTGAAAGATTTTAATATTAAAAATGTCCCCACTAAGAAAATAGATTGGGAAAATATTAAAACAGAACAATTAAAAAAAATAAAATATCCTATTGCCATTAAATTTGTTGGTCCTGACTTTTTACATAAAACCGACAAAAAGGCCATCTTTTTAAATATAAATAAGGAGTCAGAGATTAAAGAAATAATTAATAATTTTAAAAATAGAATTTTAAGTAAAAAAATATCCGATCAAAATTATATAGTTTATCAGCCGATGTTAGAAAGTAATTTAGAATTAATTTTAGGCATGAAAAGAGATGCTGTTTTTGGACCAATTATTCTTTTGGGCCTAGGAGGAATTTACGCCGAGGTTTATAAAGATACGGTTATGGAATTAGTAAGTGCTAGTCGAGATGATATTAAAAAGATGCTTTCTAGTTTAAAAATATATCCAATTTTGACTGGAACTAGAGGTCAAAAGGGAATTAATATAGATAAGTTGGTAGAGACGATTTTTAATTTTTCTAAAATAGCTTCTTCTTATAATAATATTTTAGAAATAGATATTAATCCTTTATTTGTTAATGAAAAAACAATAATAGCAGCTGATATTAGGGTTATAACAAAATAATCGTTTATGAATATTAATATAAAAAAAATATTTAAAAAAAGAAGTAGCGGGATCACCGCTGCGGCTATTTTAGTAGGAACTTTTTCTTTGTTGTCTAGGGTCTTGGGTGTTTTTAGGGATAGGATTTTGGCTGGAGAATTTGGAGCTGGTGAAATTTTGGATGTTTATTATTCAGCCTTTAGAATTCCAGACTTGATTTATAATTTATTAATTTTGGGAGCTTTATCAGCTGGGTTCATTCCAGTATTTTCTGCTTTGATAAAAAAAATGAAATGTAATGATGATTTTTATTTTTGTTATTCTAAGGGAGAAAACAAAGAGGCTTGGAATTTGGTTAGTAATATTTTAAACGTTTTAATAATTGTTTTATTATTTTTTTCTATTATTGGTTTAATTTTTGCCCCTCAATTAATAGATTTAATTGCTCCGGGATTTTCTCCAGAATTAAAGGATTCAGCCACCACTTTAACTAGAATTATGTTTTTTTCTCCTTTGTTTTTGGGAATATCTAGTTTATTGGGAGGGGTGTTGCAGTCTTTCAAAAATTTTTTAATGTTTTCTTTGGCTCCAATTTTTTATAATCTAGGAATAATAGCTGGAGCAGTTTTTTTTGTTCCTATTCTAGGGATATCTGGCTTGGCTTGGGGTGTAGTTTTGGGAGCTTTTTTACATATGATTATTCAAGTTCCTTCGGTTAAAGTTTTAGGATTTAGGTGGAAAATTTTTATTAATTTAAAAGATAGAAGTTTGCGAGAAATTTTTAAAATGATGGTTCCTCGAACTTTGAGCTTGGCTATTTCACAAATTAATTTATTAGTAGTTACTATTATAGCCTCCACTTTAGCGGCCGGATCTTTAACTATTTTTAATTTTGCTAATAATTTGCAATCCTTTCCTATTGGTATATTTGGAATATCTTTTGCGGTGGCTGCCTTTCCGGCCTTGTCATCAGCTGCTTTTAATAATGAAAAATTAATTAAAAATTTTTCTTATGCCTTGAGGCAAATTTTATTTTTTATAATTCCATCAACTATCTTATTAATAACTTTAAGAGCTCAGGTTATCAGGGTTGTCTATGGAACGGGAGAATTTTCTTGGACGGACACAGTTTTAACTATTGATGCTTTAGGTTTTTTTGCTTTAAGTTTATTTGCTCAAGCTACTATTCCACTTTTGACTAGGGTTTTTTATGCTCGACATAATTCTAGAGTACCATTTTATATTGGTTTAATTGTGGTTATTATAAACATATTTTTATCTTTGTTTTTAGGAAAGAGAATGGGGGTAGCTGGCTTGGCTTTAGCTTTTTCTTTATCTAGTATTTTAAATTTTATGATTTTATGGATGTGGTTGTATTTTGAAATTGGAGATTTAGATCAAAAAAAGATAATTAATTCAGTAATTAAATTTTCGGTGGCCGGTTTAGCTTCTGGATTTTTTATTCAAATTGGAAAATCTTTAGTTTGGCCCTTTATTGATATGACTAAATTTTTAGGAGTATTTATTCAAGGAGCTGTGGCTGGTTTATTTGGTTTGGGTATATATTTCTTATTATGTTATGTTATGAAAAGCGAAGAAATGATAGAGCTAATTGATGTTATTAAAAGAAAATTACCTTTTAGTAAAAAAACCAAGAAGATTGATGAGATTCCCGATCAAAGTGAGGTGAGAGGGTTATAGAACGCTTGATTAAATAGAAATAATCCAGTAAGATAATAATTCATTAAGATATTATAAGGTATAATAAATATGATCGAAAAAATTAGAAATTTTTGTATAATTGCTCATATTGATCATGGTAAGTCAACCTTGGCTGATCGTATGCTTGAAATTACCAAAACTGTTGATAAGAGAAAAATGAAGGATCAGATTTTGGATGGTATGGATATTGAAAGAGAACGAGGTATTACTATTAAGCTTCAGCCGGTTACCATGGAACATAATGGATATAAAATGAATTTAATTGATACTCCTGGACACGTAGATTTTTCTTACGAAGTTTCTAGATCTTTGGCGGCCGTAGAAACCGCTGTTTTATTAGTTGATTGTACTCAAGGAATTCAAGCTCAAACTTTAGCTAATTTATATTTAGCCTTAGAGCAAGACTTAACTATTATTCCAGTTATTAATAAAATTGATTTGCCAGCCGCTAATCCAGAAAAAACAAAAAGAGAAATTGTAAAATTATTAGGCTGTAGTAAAGATGAAATTTTATCAGCCTCAGGAAAAACCGGTGAAGGAGTTGAAAAAATATTACAAGCGGTTATTGATAGGGGTGGTGCTCCTAAAAATTCTCAAGAAACCAAAACTAGAGCTTTAATTTTTGATTCTAAGTATGATGAATATAAAGGAGTAGTAGCTTATGTTAGAGTTTTTGATGGAATTATTAAAAAGGGTGATAGAATTAAATTAATGGCTACTAGGGCGACAAGCGAAGCCTTAGATGTTGGTATTTTTAAGCCTGATTATTTTTCAACCGGATCTTTAGATACTGGTTCGATTGGTTATTTAATAACTGGATTTAAAGAAGTGGGAGAATGTCGAGTGGGAGATACTGTTACTTTAATAAATTCTTCTGATGTTGATCCCCTTGATGGATACAAAGAGGTTAAGCCAATGGTTTTTGCAGGAATATTTCCTAGAGAAGGTAGCGCTTTAGAGGATTTAAGAGAAGCTATGGACAAACTAAAATTAAATGATAGTGCTTTAGTTTTTGAACCAGAAAGATCTGACGCCTTAGGCTTTGGTTTCCGTTGCGGGTTTTTAGGATTACTTCATTTAGAGATTTTTCAAGAAAGGCTTCGCCGCGAATATAATTTAGATTTAATAGTAACTATTCCAAGTGTAGCTTATAAGGTTTATAAAAAAAATGGTGAGGAATTAATTATTAGAACTCCTCAAAGATTGCCAGATCCAACTGAAATAGATAAGATAGAAGAGCCTTGGGTTTCTTTAGATGTAATTTCTCCCAAAGATTATATGGGAAATATTATGCAATTAGCTCAAGAAAAAAGAGCTATTTATAAAAATACTCAATTTATTTCTTCGGGAACCGATGAGCAAAGAGTTATTTTACATTATGAAATTCCAATGTCGGCAATTTTAACTGATTTTTATGACAAAATAAAAAGTATTAGTGCTGGATATGCTTCTATAAATTATGAGTATTTGGATTATAGAGTAGCTGATGTTGTAAAAATGGATATTTTAGTAGCGGAAGAGCCAATTGAAGCTTTGGCTACTATTGTTTATAGAGACGAGGCTTTTCGTCGCGGTAAAGAAGTGGTTAATGTTTTAAAAGATTCTTTACCTAAGCAAATGTTTGTTTTAAAACTGCAGGCAGCTATTGGAGGAAAGGTTATTGCTGCCGAAAGAATATCAGCCATGAGAAAAGATGTTACCGCTAAATTATACGGAGGGGATGTTTCTCGAAAAAGGAAATTATTGGAAAAACAGAAAAAAGGAAAAAAGAAAATGATGGCAGCAGGGAAAGGAAGCGTTGAGATTCCACCGGATACTTTTGTTAAAATACTAAAAAAATAATTTATATAATATGAGAAAAAGAACTAAGAAGAAGATTATGAAAATTGCTTGGATTTTAATTTCTTTAATAGTGATTATATCAATGGTTGGTTGGACAATCTTTATAGCTTTGTTTTAATATTTATTTACATATAGTATGAAAAAAATTTGGCAAATATATCCTAAAATGCCAAATGATTTTAGGGATGCACACTTAGAGGTTAATCCCCTCATTTTACAACTTTTATACAATCGAGGAATTAAAGAAAAAGAAGATTTAAAATGGTTTTTGTCGGATCGAGCTGATTTTTTAGATCCGTTTCTTTTTAATAATATGGAGAAGGTTGTGGAGTTGATAATCCACCACATTAAAGAAAAGAATAAAATTTTAATTTACGGTGATTATGATGCTGACGGGGTTACTTCGGTAGCTTTATTGCATGATATTTTTACCACCTTCAAGGCTCAGGTTGATTTTTATTTACCTGATAGAGTTAGTGAGGGGTATGGCTTGAATAAGCCGGCCTTGGATGAAATTAAAAATGACGGCTTTAGCTTGGTAATTACAGTTGATAATGGAATTCGCAATAAAGAAGAAGTAGCTTATGCCAAAAGTTTGGGCTTAGATATTATAATTACCGATCATCATGCTTATCCAGAAAAGAAAGAAGACTTGCCAGATTGTTTAATTATTAATCCGGCAGATAGTTCTTCGGGGTATCCTTTTAGATTTTTAGCTGGAGTGGGGGTAGCTTTTAAGGTGGCCTCGGCTTTGATAGATAAATCAAAATTAGAAGAAGAATATAAACAACCTTTAAAAGAGAGATGTTTAGATTTGGCAGTAATTGGAACTATCTCTGATATGGTTCCTTTGGTTGGTGAAAATAGGCTCATTGCTCAGGAGGGATTGATTGCTCTAAATAAAACTAAGAGGGCTGGTCTTTTGGAATTGGTAAAAGTTTCTGGATCAAACAATGAATTAAACTCTTTTAATGTTGGTTTTCAATTGGGTCCTCGTTTAAATGCTGCTAGCAGAATAAAGCATGCTAACTCAGCTCTTAATTTGCTTATTAGTAAAGATATTCATGAGGCGGAAACCTTAGCTCAAGACTTGAATGACAAAAATATTGAACGACAGAAAATAACAGAAGAAGTTTTGGCGGCGGCTGAAAGCCAAATTAATCAAGATAATTTACCAGAAATAATTGTGGTGAAAGATTTCTCTGATAAATCTTGGAATGAAGGTGTGGTTGGGTTAGTAGCTGGAAAATTAACAGAAAAATATTATCGCCCAGTTTTAGTGATTGTTAAAACCGAAGAAAAAGCTATAGCTGACGATGGTCAAGAATATTTTTTGTATAAAGGCAGTGGTCGAAGCGTGGAGGAGTTTAATTTAGTAGAGGCTTTAGAAAATAGTAAAGATTTTTTATACAAATATGGAGGACATCCTATGGCGGGGGGTTTTTCAGCCCTTTCAGAGGAAAATACTTTTGCTTTTATTGATCATATTAGTAAATTAGCTAAAGAAAAATTAGCAGGCACTTCTTTGGTTCCAAAAATAAAGGTTGATAGTGAGATTAATTTTTCTGAGATTGATGATTCTCTAGTAGAACTATTGGAGAAGATGAGCCCTTTTGGTCAAAATAATACTATCCCTAAATTTGCTAGTTTTAATGTTAAAATTATTGATATTTCTAAAATGGGATTTGATAACCAGCATATTAAGATAAAATTTTTAAATCATGATGCTCGTGATATGAGAAGTTTTTGGGGAATTTCTTTTGGTGGCGCTGAAAGATATTCTCACTTGAATTTAGGTGATAATGTCGATATAGTTTATTCTATAGAATTTAATAATTTTAACGGGCGAAAGGATATTCAATTTAAAATTATTGATATTAAATAAAAACTTATGAATTATGAGGAATTAATAATTTTTACCGACGGTGGTGCTCGAGGAAATCCTGGGCCAGCTGGTATTGGCGCCGTTTTATATAATGGCAAAGAAAAGGTAGCCGAATTGTCTAAATATTTAGGTGTAGCCACTAATAATCAGGCTGAATATAGAGCTTTAATTGAAGCCTTGAAAAAAGCCAAAGAATTGGGGGCAAAAAAATTGTCGGTATTTTTGGATAGTGAATTAGTAGTCAAACAATTAAATCGTGAATATAAAGTAAAAAACAAGGATTTGGCACCCTTGTTTT